>NZ_CABVDF010000302.1:0-2581 GCF_902497045.1 uncultured Blautia sp.
TTTACAGCTTTATTTTTTTCTTTTAATTTTTTATTTGTACGGCGAAGAGACTGTATCCTTTTTTCCAGATTTTCTATTTTTGCATCTTTTCCTATTTTTGCATATAAGGTCATATATTTCAGCAGTACAGTTTCTACTTCATCCGGATTCCGGTTTTGATTTTCCTCTCCTTCTGAAGATATTTCTGTAAAAAAGCTGTCCCACTGCTCTCCAAGATCTGTTTTTTCCAGGTCCTGCACCTGTTCCCGGCCCTTCAGACCAATCTCTTCTCCCAATTTCGGATCTTCAAGAAGTTTTATTACCTCCTTTGCAAGAAGATCAGGACGCTTCTGCGGTACAGAGATGATTCCTCTTCCGTCTCTTGTCAAGGTAAGCCACGGAAGATCGTAAGTCACTACAGGAACTCCATGCGCCATCGCCTCGCAGAACACCATGGAAAAACCTTCATATTCGGATGTTCCCACAAATACAGATGCAGTGCTGTAATATTTTTCTACTTTTGAGGTAAATCCGGTTAAAATAAGATTATCCTGTATTCCCAGCTGTTCGATCAGATCCTCCAGTTCTTTACTGACATTTTCATTTCCCTGACCGATCATATATAATCTGGCATCCGGTATTTTTTTTACTACATGGGCCATCATATATGCCGCATCAAAAGGCTGCTTCTCCGGCGAAATCCTGCCAGCCCATACAATTGTATTGTCTTTTCTTTCTGTGATCACAGTAGAATCCACAGTAAAAGAAATCGGATTAGAGATGCATTTTGAATAATCGGTAAAGCAGCTGACCAGTCTCTGATCTGCCTCTGATAAGGTTACAACTCCATTACTGATACGATAATCATAGATCAGCTCAGCAAATTTGTCTCCCATAAAACGGTAAGGAGCACAGGTAAAACTGTGACAGTGTATTACAAAAGCCGGATGCGACGGCTGCCCTTTTACACTGAGTATATCCCATAAAATACAGGGGTCCACCCACATTCCTGTTACAACAATATCTATTCCATGCTCCCGGATCACTCGTTCCCATGCCTGATATCGTCTGGAATACAATCCTTCTGTTAATTTTGTAACAGCAGGAATACAGTCTCTTTTTACACGAGGATCCAAAGAATACTCCTTGATTGAATTCTTTTCCTCCTCCTCGTCTGTAATCAAGATTACCTTGTACAACGGATTTCCTGCTTCATCCACCATTTCTGCCCAAATATTGCACAGCTCAGCCGCAACCCTCTGGGCACCCCCATTTTTGATCGAACGGTAATACATTGCCACTGTTCTCGGATAACCTGAAATATGTTTCTTATGTGTAAACAGCTCCACCTGTGCAAGCTTCTCTGCAACACCAGCAGCTTTCTCCCAGTTCTGTTCTGCAAGCTTACTGATCACTTTATCCATTCCCCAGACATCAATGAGATGCTGAAATGCTTCCGACAGATTTTCTATCTGAAGATTTCTGGCCCAGCGTCCTGTACAATCCCCAAGAAAATGATCAGCAATGGTATCAAGAACCGACTGATATTTTTCCAGTTCTCCCTGCTGCTGTGCAAACTCCACCAATGCTTCCCATACTTTTTTTTCTGTGAGAAGAACATCAAATTTGGCAGTTGATATATAATTGCTGCCGGTAACTCCAAGTCCAAATTTATACCGGTACAACTGGTCTTCAATCCCTCTGTAGCTTCTGGAATTGTATGCAATCAGAAAAAAAGCATACAAATCCTGTGCTTTAGGAAAAGATCCGTCCTTTACCTGCTGAAATGCCCTGCGGCATATGTCTCCCTTGTAAATCTTATTCCAAAGACTGTACCCAAAAAACTTATCTGTCCAGCAGGCCCCAACAAGATTTTCTTCATTGATCTCAGCTTCCATATAAGGTTCCAGCAGTTTCTGGTTCATTTCGATACGTTCTTTAGGCACTCCTGCACAATTGATAATCTCTGTGCCAAACTGAACCATATCTGTACGATATTTTTCTATTGCCCTGTAAGCTATTTCACAGGCCTGAGGATGCAGTTCGTCATCTCCGTCAACAAACATGATATATCTTCCACGGGATGCTGCCACTCCATCTTTTCTTGCCTGAGAAGTGCTTAAATTTTCACTGTGATATATGGGAATGACCCTGGAATCCCTTGCTGCATAATCCTTCAGTATTTTTGCAGAAGAATCCCTGGAACAGTCATCTACACAGATGATTTCAATATTATTTAATGTCTGTCCGCAGATACTGTCCAAACAATTTGGCAGATATTTTGCCACATTACATACAGGAACAATTACGGAAACCAGAACCTCTCCATTATTTGAAGATCCTGTACTCCATTTAAACTTCATTTTTTTCTTTCCTCCATACACTTGTCTCAATCAATGTTTTATCATCTTCTTTAATTTCCTGGGAACAGCCAGAACAGACTGACCAAGCTTAAACGTAGTACTTTCTTTTATACCTTTCAGTTCCTGTTCTGCTTTTTTTGCCCTTTTCAGCCAATAGGATCTTTCTTCTTTTAATCCCATGACCTCACGGAACATATATTCTTTTACGTCATATCGGCATATATCACAATATATTTCAT
>NZ_CABVDF010000303.1:0-2576 GCF_902497045.1 uncultured Blautia sp.
TAAAGTTAATTATATATGGTTTACAAAGCCAGGAAGCTTTGCAAAACTCCAGAGCCTTGTAGGCAAGGACGAAAAAGAGGTATGGACAGATGATGACAAGCTGACATTCAGCTCTGTATATTCCAGATTTGTTATGGAATATGAAGCAGCAGGAGGAAAAAAACTTACGATCACACCGGGCGATGCTTTTCTGGCTTTCCTGACTATTTATGGATATGAGGCTCTTTGTAAGAAGACTGCAAATGAATTAAAGGAACTGGTAAATAAAAGCTGGGAAGAATTTACTCTTCTTGAGCATGAAAATGAGATCGATCTGAAAATGGATCCCAACAGGGAAAAGAAACCTCTCATCAGCCGGCTTCTGACTGGTTCCAAAAAACTTAAGATTGCGTTTATTTATGCAAAAACTCCGGGCTCCTCTGCATGGACATATGCCCATGAACTGGGACGGCTGCATCTGGAACAGATGTTCCCGGAAGAAGTTACGACTGTGTGTTATGAGAATATAGTTCCAGAACTGGCAGAAAAAGCGATCACAGATGCTATCCAGAAGGGCTGCAATATGATTTTTACAACTACGCCTGCTTTTGTCCAGGCCAGTGTGCAGACCGCCATTGCAAATCCGGATATCCGTATCCTTAACTGTTCTCTGAATACATCGCATCGTTATATCCGTACCTACTATGCCCGGATGCATGAGGCGAAATTTCTTATGGGAGCCATAGCCGGAGCTATGGCTGAAAATGACAGAATGGCTTATATTGCGGACTATCCTATTTTTGGTACGATCGCAAATATTAATGCCTTTGCTCTTGGAGCAGCAATGATCAATCCACGAGCAAAAATATATCTGGAGTGGTCCAGCCTTAAGGATGATGATCTTGGCAAGGTTATGGACAGAATCCGGGAAAAAGATATTTCTGTCGTTTCCGGCCGTGATATGGTGATACCGGAAGATGCGTCCAGATATTTCGGACTTTACCGTATGGAAAATGGCACGCCACGTAATCTGGCTATGCCATTGTGGCACTGGGGCAAATTTTATGAGGAACTGATCCGGACAGTGATGAATGGAGCCTGGAAGTATGATGACAGCAGTGCGGAGAAAAAAGCGATCAACTATTGGTGGGGAATGTCCTCACAGGTAGTAGACGTGATCTGTTCCAAGAATATTCCAAATGGAACACAGCATCTTGTGGAGCTTTTGAAGGAAACAATCATGCGTGGAGAGTTTAACCCGTTTTCCGGTGTTCTTTATTCTCAGAATGGGATCATTCAGGAGAATCCACAGGGAAGCCTGTCTCCGGAAGAAATCATTACCATGAACTGGCTCTGTGACAATGTCATCGGTACGATTCCAAAAAGCGGACAGTTAAACGATCAGGCAAAATCAGTGACGCTTCAGCAGGGTGTGGAGAAGGGATTGTAAAATATGAAAATACTTGCCATTGCAGATGAAGAATCAAAATATTTATGGGATTTTTTTGAAAAGAGCAAGCTGGAAGGTATTGATCTTATCATATCCTGCGGGGATCTGGATCCCAGATATCTGTCATTTCTTGCTACGTTTACATCAGCACCTGTTCTCTATGTTCATGGGAATCACGATGATAAATATGAAAGAATCCCTCCCGATGGATGCATCTGTATTGACGATACAATCTATGTCCATGAGGGCATAAGAATTCTGGGATTAGGCGGTTCTATGCGGTACAAGCCCGGAAATCATCAGTATACAGAAAGAGAAATGCGTCACAGGATATTCAAGCTTATCCCAAAACTTATCTGGAGAAGAGGGTTTGATATCCTTGTGACACATGCTCCTGCTTATCAGCTGAATGACAGCCGGGATCTTCCGCATCAGGGATTTAAGGTTTTCCTGAAACTGATAGAGAAATATAATCCAAAGTATTTTCTCCACGGGCATGTCCACATGTCCTACGGAAGACAGCATAAAAGATATGATAAATATAAGGACACTCATGTGATCAATGCCTATGAACGCTTTGTGTTTGATTATGATGCAGAGCATCCGGGAGACTGGGTATAAAAATATATTGTCAAGAAAAAATTTTTGACACGAATATCTCAGAAATGCCGTGTTTATACGGTGTCTAGGAATTTAAAATAGGATTTTGTGACAATGTTGTGACAAAAATGAGAAATCCCCCTTTTCTGGCGGTGTGCCAGGAGGGGGATTTTATAATTTAAAATGCGTCTTTATTATCTTCAAGCCATTTATTGAATCCATCAATATCATTTGCAGACCGGTATTCATCTCTGGCTTTTTGAGCTGTTTTTAACCACGGTTCATAATGCTTTTTTTTATAGTCTTTGATATGAGTGTTATAGCGTATTCTTGCATGTTGTGTTTTCCGAGCCTTTGTAAATAAATTTTTAAAAGGATCATTTTTTTCTTTTATGGCGTACCCTATTTGCTTGCAGGTTTTTCCAGATTTAAAAATTCTATTGCAATATATTTCGTCTGAGCGTTTTTCTGGAATAAAAAATTTTTTACAGTTCTCACATTGTTTTATGATAATAGCATTATTCTGGATATTGATTACCTCGAGACT
>NZ_CABVDF010000304.1:0-2541 GCF_902497045.1 uncultured Blautia sp.
TTTAATACTTTAATATTGTACCGTAAAAAATACTTCTGAAATATTGTATTTTTCCGCAGGATTGTGTATGATAGAAGACAATCGTAAAATGTTTAAAGGAAAGAGAAACGGAGGGATACATATGTCAGATCATGAAATGATCAATCTGGATGAAATGGGAAGTATGAAGATGAGCATGGAGGCGCTTCAGGAAGAACTTCTGAACAACCACCGTATTGATCCCAATCTTTATATTGAATATGATGTAAAACGAGGTCTGAGAGATTCTGCAGGCAAAGGCGTTCTTACCGGTCTTACAGAGATTTCTGATGTGACAGCCTATGACCTGATCAACGGAAGAAAAATTCCGGCAGAGGGAAGACTGTATTATCAGGGATATAATATCTACGATCTGGTAGCAGGAATGGAAGGACGTAAGTTCGGCTTTGAGGAAACAATCTTTCTGCTTCTTTTTGGGCGTCTGCCTTCAGAGAAGGATATGGAAATGTTTAAGGGCGTGATGGCGAACTTTGAAACTTTATCTGGTCGTTTTGTCCGTGATGTTGTAATGAAAGCATCAAATGCAGATATTATGAATTCCATGCAGAGATGTATTCTTACATTATATACTTATGATTCCAGACCGGAGGACACTTCAGCAGAAAATGTTCTTCGTCAGTGTATAGAATTGATTGCAAAGCTGCCGTTGATCGCAGTATACTCCTATCATTCTTATCGTCATTTCCGAAAGGATGAGACACTTTTTATCCGAAATCCACAGAAAGGTCTTTCTCTGGCAGAAAATATCCTTCTGATGCTGCGTCCGGACAGTGTTTATACAGAGCTGGAGGCAAAAGTTCTGGATATTGCCTTGATTCTTCACGCAGAGCATGGCGGAGGAAATAACTCTACGTTTACAACACATGTGGTAACATCATCAGGAACAGATACATACTCGTCTGTAGCTGCTTCCATCGGATCTTTAAAAGGACCACGGCATGGAGGCGCCAATTTGAAAGTTCAGGATATGTTTGAAGATATCAAAGCACATGTAAAGAACTGGGCAGATGAGGCAGAAGTGGAGGCGTATCTCCGTAAGATTCTGAATAAGGAGGCTTTTGACCGCTCCGGATTAATTTATGGTATGGGACATGCAGTTTATACTTTGTCAGACCCACGTGAAGTGATCTTGAAAAAATTTGCCAGGGAGCTGGCGGAAGAAAAAGGCATGATGGAAGAGTTTGCTCTTTACGAGCTGGTAGAAAGACTGGCCGGCCGCCTCGTAATGGAGCAGCGCCGTCTTTTCAAAAATGTCTGTGCCAATGTGGATTTCTACAGTGGGTTTGTTTATACCATGCTTGGAATTCCTAAGGAGTTATTTACGCCGATTTTTGCTATTGCGCGTATTCCCGGATGGAGTGCCCACCGCCTGGAGGAAATTCTTAATGCAAATAAAATTATCCGTCCTGCTTATAAATATGTAGGAAAGCATGCTGATTTTATTCCTATGCCAAAGAGAGACACAGGTGTCGATACAGCAGAGGCGCTGGAGGAACAGGCAGCGGCAGAAAATCCTGTTAAAGATATGTATGCAGCAGAAATCCAGACAGATGAAGAACAATCTTCTGAAAAATAATGGGCGTTGCTAACTATACGGAATTCTGTTATACTGAATAGAAATAAGGGAGTAGTCAGTATCATTAAAAGATCCGCGAAAGAACCCCGGGATACATGATGATATGGTGAGGTCAACATTCTGGAGTACATCCTGGCCTTGCCTGAAATGACGAGACTTATCTGCACTATGCGGAGAGTCTCGTTTTTTAGTGCAATAAAAATGGTTTATTTGTACTCATTTCTATTGCATAAAACGTTTCGTGACGATGGGGGCAGATGCATGCTGATATTTCTGTAAAAATTACCACAGGAGGAAAAGAAATGGGATTATGGGAATTGTTTGTGATTGCAGTTGGTCTGTCGATGGATGCCTTTTCCGTGGCAGTCTGTAAAGGGCTTTCTGTCTGTCAGATAAAGAAAAAGCAGGTAGTGACAGTTGGAATGTATTTTGGTATTTTTCAGGGAGTGATGCCTCTGATCGGATATCTTCTTGGAACCGGATTTCAGGAGACAATCCAGAGTATCGATCACTGGATCGCTTTTATCCTTTTGTCGCTGATCGGCATTAACATGATCCGTGAATCAAGAGGAGAAGCGGAAAGTCTGGATGCCCGTTTTGACTTTAAGGCGATGCTTCCGCTGGCTGTTGCTACCAGTATTGATGCACTGGCAGTAGGCGTAACATTTGCTTTTCTTAAAGTGAATATTGTACCGGCAGTATGCTTTATCGGAATTGTAACATTTGTGCTTTCATGTGTGGGAGTTTTTATAGGAAACCGCTTTGGCTGCAAGTATAAATCAAAAGCAGAATTTGCAGGAGGGCTTGTGTTGATTATAATGGGGATAAAAATCCTGCTGGAACATACGATTATGGGATAAAATTATAAAAAATGCTGAAAAAAATATGTATTCAAACGATTATTAGTTCGGATTGCATAAAAAAGA
>NZ_CABVDF010000305.1:0-2532 GCF_902497045.1 uncultured Blautia sp.
ATATTAAAAATCTTGAGAAACTGGGGCTTATAAAAGAGGGGATCTTCATTGGGAATCCAAGAGGATTTGGATTTGTGGAGACTGGTGAAGACGAAGAAGATATCTTCATTCCCGCAGATTCAGTGAATACTGCCCTTCATCAGGATAAGGTACAGGTCCTCTTAAAAAAAGACCAGAAGCCTGGAAAGCGAAGAGAGGGAGCTGTGCTGAAAATTCTGGAACGGAGCACATCGGAAGTGGTTGGTACGTTTCAGCGGGAAGGGGATTATGGATTTGTTGTCTGTGATAATCAGAAACTTTCCAGGGATGTTTATATCTCTGCAAAAAATTCCCATGGTGTCCGTGATGGAGAAAAGGTAGTTGCCCAGATCATAGATTATGGTACAGAACGTCGTAAGCCAGAAGGGAAGATCACGGAAGTTCTTGGCAGCATCCATGCGCCGGGAACGGATATTCTGGCTATTGTAAAAAGTTTTAACATTCCGTCGGAATTTCCGGTCCGCGTGATGAATCAGGCAATGCGTGTTCCGGATCATGTGCTGGATGCCGACTGGGATGGCAGAGAGGATCTTACGGGGCTTATGACAGTTACTATCGACGGAGAAGATGCAAAGGATCTGGATGATGCGGTTTCTCTTACAAAAGAAGGGAATATTTATCATCTGGGAGTTCATATTGCAGATGTGAGCAATTATGTTCAGGGCGGAAGCGCTATTGATAAAGAAGCATTAAAAAGAGGAACCAGCGTGTATCTGGCAGACCGAGTGATTCCCATGCTTCCGGAACGTCTTTCCAATGGGATATGTTCTCTGAATCAGGGGGTGGACCGTCTTGCTCTCAGCTGTCTGATGGATATAGACGGGCAGGGAAATATTGTGGCTCATAAGATCACAGAAAGTGTGATCAGAGTAGACAGACGCATGAGTTATGAACAGGTCCGCAGTATCCTGGAGGATGGAGAGACAGAGACCAGCAGAGAATACCGGGAATTTGTCCCCATGTTCTTTCTGATGAGAGAACTGTCTCAGCTGCTGCGCAGCAGAAGGCATCACAGAGGGTCTATTGATTTTGAGTTTCCTGAAAGTAAAATCATTCTTAACGGTGCAGGACGTGCGATCGATGTACGTCCCTATGAGGCTAACTGTGCCACGGAAATTATTGAAGATTTTATGCTGATGGCAAATGAGACGGTTGCCAGAGAGTACTGCAAGGGGGAATATCCTTTTGTATACAGAACGCATGAAAATCCAGATCCGGAAAAGGTGGAAGAACTTCTGACGCTTCTTCATCATCAGGGAATCCAGGTACGGAAATCCCGGGAGGAGATCACACCGAAGGAAATCCAGGAAATTCTGGAAAGTATCCAGGGACTTCCAAATGAGACAATGATCAGCCGTCTGACGCTGAGAACAATGAAGCAGGCAAAATATACAACAGAATGCAGCGGGCATTTCGGGCTGGCGGCCAGATATTACTGCCATTTTACTTCGCCGATCAGGAGATATCCGGATCTGCAGATCCACAGGATCATCAGAGACAACCTTCGAGGCAGACTTCAGAGAGAGGGAAAAACAGAACATTACAGAGAGATTTTGGAGGAAGTGGCTCGTCAGTCCAGCGTTTGTGAAAGACGGGCGCAGGAGGCAGAAAGAGAATCTGATAAACTGAAAAAGGCAGAGTATATGTCATATCATCTGGGAGAAGAATTTGACGGGATTATTTCAGGTGTTACAGGATATGGACTATATGTGGAACTTTCCAATACAGTGGAGGGGCTGGTCCATGTAACCAGCCTCAGAGATGATTATTATGAGTTTGATCAGGAAGCCTATGAACTGAGAGGACAGCTGACGAAAAAAATTTATCATCTGGGACAGAAGGTCCGTGTCCGTGTGGCAGATGCAGATGCTATGAAGCGTACAGTAGATTTTACTCTTGCAGAAGAGTAAGGAGGAAATGAAAATGGCAAAAAAACAGGGAATCAGGCTGATCGCAAACAATAAAAAAGCATTTCATGATTATTTTATAGAAGATACTTATGAGGCTGGAATCGCGCTTGCGGGAACGGAGGTAAAATCGCTTCGCAGCGGAAAATGCAGTATTAAGGAATCTTTTATCAGAGTGGAACGGGGAGAAGTATATATTTATGGGATGCATATCAGCCCATATGAGAAAGGAAACATATTCAACAAGGATCCTCTTCGAGTGAGAAAACTTCTTCTTCACAGATATGAGATCAATAAGATCGAGGGAAAACTGAAAGAAAAGGGACTTACTCTTGTTCCGTTAAAAGTTTATTTTAAGGACAGTCTTGTTAAGGTGGAAATCGGTATGGCACGAGGAAAGAAGCTTTATGACAAGCGTCAGGACATTGCCAAAAAAGACCAGAGAAGGGAAGCAGAGAGAGATTTTAAAGTGAAAAATCTTTTCTGATCCCATGAAAAAGCCGTTGCTGTAAACGGAATGAATATGAACGAAAAGTCTTAAAATTGTATGAACTTATCGGACATTTAGTTGACAAGAAAGAGATAC
>NZ_CABVDF010000306.1:0-2531 GCF_902497045.1 uncultured Blautia sp.
ATTTTAACTTCTGTTCTAATTATAAAACGTTACAAAACAAGGAGGATTTATTATGAAAGAAAAAGTTGTTTTAGCATACTCAGGTGGTCTCGATACTACAGCCCTGATTCCATGGCTGAAGGAAACCTTTAACTATGACGTTGTCTGCTGCTGCGTAAACTGCGGACAGGGAAATGAGCTTGACGGACTGGAAGAAAGAGCACGACTTTCCGGAGCTTCTAAGTTATATATTGAAGATATCGTAGATGAATTCTGTGACGAATACGTTATGCCGTGTGTAGAAGCAGGCGCAGTTTATGAACATCAGTACCTTCTTGGTACTTCCATGGCACGTCCTGTCATTGCAAAAAAACTTGTGGAAATCGCACGAAAAGAAAATGCGGTTGCAATCTGTCATGGGGCAACCGGAAAAGGAAATGACCAGATCCGTTTTGAACTCGGCATCAAAGCTCTGGCTCCGGATATCAAGATCATCGCTCCATGGCGTATGACTGATGTATGGACCATGCAGTCCCGTGAAGATGAACTTGCATTCTGCCAGGCTCACGGCATCAATCTGCCATTTGATGCACGTCACAGCTACAGCCGCGACCGTAACTTATGGCATATCAGCCACGAAGGACTCGAGCTTGAAGATCCTTCCCAGGCTCCAAATTATGATGATATGCTTGTTTTAAGTGTTACTCCTCAGAAAGCTCCTGATAAAGAAACAGAGATCACTATGACTTTCGAAGAAGGTATTCCGAAAACTCTCAATGGAAAAGCAATGAAGGTATCTGAGATCATCACCGAACTGAACCGAATCGGCGGAGAAAATGGAATTGGTATTGTTGATATTGTAGAAAACCGTGTAGTAGGCATGAAATCCCGTGGTGTATACGAAACACCAGGAGGAACTATCCTTATGGCAGCTCATGATCAGCTTGAAGAACTGACTCTTGACCGTGACACCATGGAAGCCAAGAAAAAGCTTGGAAGCCAGTTTGCACAGGTTGTTTATGAAGGAAAATGGTTTACACCGCTCCGTGAAGCGATCCAGGCCTTTGTAGAATCCACACAGAAATATGTTACCGGGGAAGTAAAAATGAAACTTTACAAAGGAAACATCATCAAAGCCGGAACCACTTCTCCATACAGCCTTTACAATGAGTCCCTTGCTTCTTTCACAACCGGTGATATGTACGACCATCATGATGCAGACGGATTTATCACACTGTTCGGACTTCCGCTGAAAGTAAGAGCTATGAAACTTCTGGAAGTAGAACAGAACAAAAATAATCAGTAAAATTTATGGGAATAGCCCTGCCGGCCAGAGATCAAAACTGGCCGGCAGATTTTTATTTAGCTGCTATCCTGCTTTCATATGTATCGTCTGCAGAAAGCAGCAAACAGAAATTCTTTCAATTTTCAACCTTAATGTTTTTTTTCTTCAGTCTTTTATATGTCCACTCCCGGAACAGAGCATAGAGCACAGACACCAGAGGAATAAAGATCAGCATACCGATCACTCCCAGCAGGCTGCCGCCAATGGTCACTGCCATCAGAACCCATACCGACGGAAGTCCTACTGAGCCTCCTACCACATGAGGGTAGATCAGATTTCCCTCAATCTGCTGCAGGACAAAAAACAGAATCAAAAACAGCAATGCCTGCATAGGACTTACCAGAAGAATCAGAAGAAAACTAATGGCACAGCCAATAAAAGCGCCAAATACCGGAATCAATGCAGTAAATGCGATCAGAACACCCACCAGCATGGCATATGGGAATCGGAAAAGCGTCATTGCTACAAAGAACATCGTTCCCAGGATTACGGCTTCAATACACTGTCCTGTTACAAATCCAGAAAAAATACTGTTTGCAAGTGAACATACATGAAGGATATATTTCACTGTTTTTTCCGGGAAGATTGCATAAAACGCTTTTTTCGTCTGTACAGCCAGACGTTCCTTCTGAAGAAGAATATAGCAGGCAAAAACAAATCCGATTCCCAGATTCATTGCCGTATTAACAATCCCCATCGTAACAGACACTGTAGAAGTGAGAATATTGTTCACTCCATTCTGAAGCGCCCCGATCACGGCATCTAATGTTTTCTGCGGCTGGATCTCCAACGATTCTGCCCATTCTGCAATGACAGAATCCTGTTTGAAATTCTCATCGATCCATATGGTCAGATTTTCAATCCCTCTTTCAATATTACGCCCAAGTCCCATTACCGTTGTAGCCAGTTCCGGGATCACTACCTGTCCTACAATATAAACAGCAAGCGCAGCTACCAGAATCGCAAGGATCATGCTTACCGGACGCGCTATCTTTTTTACAAACTTTGTATCTTTCCATTTGCCTCTGCCAAACACATTCTTTTCAATAAATTTCATAGGAACATTCAGGACGAATGCGATACCGGCTCCTACTATAAACGGCAGGAACAGTCCGATCACTCTCATCAGAAAATCCAGAACAACATTCAGATTCTGAAGTCCCACATATAAAAGAACAGCAAATAAAATCAGGACGAATGCGATACC
>NZ_CABVDF010000307.1:0-2514 GCF_902497045.1 uncultured Blautia sp.
ATATAAAATATTGAAGAATTCTGTCATTTGTGCTCAGGAACATCAGGAACAGCCGGGCAGGATCCAGGGAAGGAATGAAAAAGACATGCATGGCGAAAAATTAAAAAAAGCAGGGATTCTGATACTGACATCTTTTATGCTGCTGACATATCCCTGCTATGCAGCGGAGGCTTCTGTTTTTGGAGGAAGTACAGAAGAGGCTTCTGAGGAAGGTGATCCAGATCATCATCCGGAACCGCCTCCGGCAGAAGACACAAAATCAGAAGGTCAGGGAACATTGTCCCCTCCGTCAGAAGCAGCTGGAGAGAGTGTATTTGGAAGCGGTCAGGCGTCAGAGGCAGTTCCAGATGAAGAACTGTCCGCTCTTTTGTCTGATCTGGCATTTCCTTCATCTAATGGCAGCTGGTCCGCATATGTTTGTAATCTGGAAAAGAATACGGAGGGAAGTATCAACGAGCATAGAATGCAGGCGGCAAGCCTGATCAAGCTTTTTATCATGGGGGCAGTTTATGAGAATTATGACAGTCTGACTGCACAGTATGGTAAGGATGTTGTAGATAACAATCTCCATGTAATGATCATTGTCAGTGATAATGATGCGGCAAATACCCTGACAGGATATCTGGGAGGTGGGGACAGTACTGCGGGAATGAATGCAGTTAATGACTACTGCAGCAGAAATGGATATACCAATACTCATATGGGAAGGCTTCTTTTACACAGCAATGAACTTGATGACAATTATACCTCTCCGGCAGACTGCGGACGCTTTTTGAAAAAAGTATATGACGGATGGATGGAAGGGGATGCAAATTCCTGTGCCATGTTCGACCATCTGGCAGCGCAGGAGAGAAGAAACAAGATACCGGCACAGATGCCGGAGGGTGTCAGTGTAGCAAATAAAACAGGAGAGCTTGCAGATGTGGAAAATGATGCAGGTATTATTTACAACACGGTCAATGACCTTGTGATCGTGTTTATGTCGGAAAATCTGTCAGAGGCAGGGGCTGCACAGAGCACGATTTCTGCATTAAGCCGGCAGATATACGACTATTATCAGCAATAGGGAAGGACATCAGGGGACAGGTCGTGAAACAGAGGATTATGGAACAGAGCAGAAAATAAAATATTCCATAAAGGGGGATGATGATATGAATAAGAAATGGAAAGACTTTTCAGCAGCGGCACTTTTAAAATGGGCAGCAATGTTTGTTATCGTCTTTGCACTTTCGCTGCCGGCAACTGCAGAAACCAGCCATGCAGCAAATTCGACGTATACGGTAACGGTTGCAACCGGATATCTCGCGCTGCGCAATGCCAGAGCTTATGATGAAAAAAACGAGATCGGTCAGCTGTATACGGGAGAAACTGTAGAAGTAACAGATTCCAGCGGAGCTACCTACTGGACGGTTTATTCTCCGAAGCTGAATAAAACCGGTTATGTAAATAGAAAATATCTGGCATGTGCCTCCGATTCCAAAACCGTCAGAGTACAGAGCGGCTATCTTGCCCTTCGTACAGCTAAGGCGTATGACAGTAAAAATGAAGTAGGGGAGCTTTACACAGGAGATACGGTATATGTGGCAAATACAGACGACCCCACTTACTGGCTGGTATATGCTCCGGGGCTGAATAAGGGCGGCTATGTAAACAAAAACTATCTGTCCGGTTCTTCTTCATCAGCTTCAGGTCAGACCTGGACAGTCAGCGTAGCGAAAGGCTATCTTGCCCTTCGTACAGCTAAGGCATATGACAGCAGAAATGAAATTGGTGAGCTTTACACAGGAGATACGGTACAGGTAACAGATACCAGTGACGCTACTTACTGGTATGTATATTCACCGAAACATGGAAAAAGCGGATATGTTAATAAGAATTATCTGACAGGCGGCAGTTCCGGTTCTGTGGGATTTACAAAAACAGTCAGCGTAGCAAAAGGCTATCTGGCGCTCCGTACAGCCAAAGCTTATGATGCTGCAAATGAGATCGGCGAGCTTTACACAGGAGATACGGTGCAGGTAACAGATACCAGCGATTCTACCTATTGGTACGTGTATTCACCGAAGCATGGCAAATATGGATATGTGAATAAAGATTATCTGTATTGATGATCTAAAGTGAAAAGGAATTCTGATAATGGAATGATTTGAACGGGGACCTGAATAAGGCCCCCGTTCGTTTCTTACTTCTTTGTTTTTTTGTTTTTGGATGAAGAATCCGTATTTTTACGTCGCAGTTCGTCTACCAGCTGTTCAATGAGCATTTTTTTTGTATATACATCAAAACTCAATAAGCAGATAAAAGAAAACATTTTCAGGAATTTGCGGTCTTCTTCCGGAGCAGTTTCAAATGTCTTCTCTGATGTGTGATAGCATCTGAGAAGATTTTTTTTGAGCAGTTCCACCTGTTCCTTTTCCATACTGAATACTTCATTATAAATTGCTGTAAGATCCATTTCTGAATCGGAGCGGAAATATTTTTCTGTGATCGGTCCAAGAAGAGTCTGGATATCAT
>NZ_CABVDF010000308.1:0-2500 GCF_902497045.1 uncultured Blautia sp.
TGTATTTTTCCGAAAAATTTTCAGCAGATAAAAAGGATTTACACTGACTTCTTTTTGCTCTGATGTGGATATATAGATCCCAATATGGAGATGGACAGGAAATCGTCCTTTTGTTCCTTCCGGTCCATATCCGGTGTTTCCCATATATCCCAGAATATCACCGGCCTTTATCTCTTCGCCTTCCTGAAAATCTTTTTCATAATCAGAAAGATGTGCGTAATAAAAGTATCCTCCATGAGGTGAACGTATTCCGATCCTTCTGCCGCCCAAAGGAAGCCATCCCTTTTTCTCAACCACTCCATCTGTCATACTGATCACCGGATAATAGCCGGAACGATCTGTTTCTCCAAAAATATCCGTTCCCTCATGAAATCTTTTTCCTCCATAAGCTCTTTCCGTCAGCCAGGTATTTTCAAAGTAAGTTTTTTCTGCAGCAACAGGAAAAAATTTTACATCTTTCCATATGGCTTTGTATACTGCGCTTATTTTTTGATATTCTTCTGGCTTATATTGTTTTAATTTAGCCGGCATTTCCAGTGTTTTTTTTCCATGAAACCCTTCCTGGGCAACAGAGGCCAAAAGAACGCCGATCCAGTTATCCTTTCCCTCTTTACGGATCTGTTCGTAATCTTTCACGGTTACCTTCTGTCTTCGGAACTGCACGCTTTCCATATATGCATCAGAAAGAAAAGATGCTTTACTTCTTTCCCTGATCAAGTGTTCCAGATCACCAAGAATAAAAATATACAGAAAAAACAGCACAACTGCAGCTGCTCCATATGATCTGTTTTTATTCATTCATTTCCTCCTGTCAGAAACACAGTTTATTTTATGCCCTGATATTCCGCATAAGAACAGCACATTTCTTTTAAGCAACGCAGACAAGCATCCTCAAGGAACGTTTTTTGTTTATCAGGAAAAGTTCACACAGAATGCACTGTTTTCCTATAGAAGCAAAAAACAGACATCTGCCCCTTTTTCCTGAACAGATGCCTGTCTTTATATAGAAAATATGATCAGTTTTTCAGATACTCCAGTACTTTTACAAGATATTTCCAAACTCTCTCTGTAGAAGCAATATCAAGCATTTCCTCAGAGGTATGGATATCTTTCATATTCGGTCCAAGGGAAACACAGTCCAGTCCTTCAATTTTCTTGTAGAACAGACCACACTCAAGTCCTGCATGGATTGCCACAACATTTGGTTTTTCTCCATACATTTCCTCGTAAACCTCAACCATCCGGTCTCTCAGCGGAGAATCTTTGCGGTATTCCCATGCAGGATAAGCTCCCTGAACAGTATATTCTCCTCCAAGGAATTCTGTCAGATAGCAGATCTTATCGGAAAGAGCTGCTCCTGCTGCTTCAACAGAACTTCTGACACTGGAACTTCCCAGGAATTCATCTTCTCCAAGTTTTACAATTCCAATATTGGTAGAGGTTTCTACCAGTCCATCAATGGTTCCGCTCATTTTCTGGATACCAAATGGAACTTCCATCAGGAAAAACAGCACTTTTTCTCTGCTGGTCGGATGAAGAACTTTTGCAGAGGCAGCGCCAAGATCTGTAATTTCAACTGTGATCTTTTCGTCTGTTCCTGCATATTCTTCCCGGAATCCTTTCTGAAGCTTTTCTGCACATGCTTTTACTGCATTTATGTCCTCTACAAGAAGTTCTGCATCTGCTTCTCTTGTGATGGCATTGTCCTTCTGACCGCCTGCCAGGGAAATAATCTCATAAGCAGTTTCTTTCTGGAGACTGTAAAGAAATCTTCCCATCAGAACATTGGCGTTGGCACGTTTTTTGTCAATCTCTGCTCCGGAATGTCCTCCCATAAGTCCTGTAATCTTTACTGCTGCCTTCTGACCTTCTGCCTCTACTCTCTGTACGGGAATTGTACTGATACCGGAAAGGCCGCCTGCACAGCTGATCCACAGACTTCCCTCTGCTTCAGAATCCAGATTGATCAGTCTTTTTCCTTTTAATACGCTGCAATCAATGCCTTCTGCTCCGAGAAGACCAATTTCCTCATCAACAGTGATCAGCACCTCAAGTGCCGGATGTGCAATATCTTCACTCTCTAAAAGGGCAAGTCCATATGCAACCGCAATACCATCATCTCCACCCAGAGTTGTTCCATTTGCAGTCACATATCCATCCTGTACAGAAATATTCAATGGATCTTTTGTAAAATCATGTTCTACATCCGGACGTTTCTCGCAAACCATGTCCATATGTCCCTGAAGAATCACTGCAGGAGCATCTTCATAGCCCTTTGTTGCCGGTTTGTAGATCACAACATTATTCATCTCGTCCTGAACATATTCAAGTCCGTGTTCTTTTGCAAAGCTTACCAGATAATCGCTGATCTGCTTTGTATTACCTGAACCATGAGGAATCTTACAAAGTTCCTCAAAATAATAAAAAACTCGTTTTGGTTCACAATTTTCCAATGCTCTCATATTCGATTTCCTCCATTTCGTCATGAGAATTCTTCATA
>NZ_CABVDF010000309.1:0-2492 GCF_902497045.1 uncultured Blautia sp.
CAACTTTTTTATATTTTTTCACTTTAACTTATGGTAATTTCCGTACAAAAATTGTATAATAAGGGAGTACAAGCATATAAAAGGAAAGTGAGGGTTCACTATGAAACAAAACAACATGTTAGCGATGATTTTAGCTGGCGGACGTGGCAGCAGACTCCATGAGCTTACAAACAAAGTGGCTAAACCCGCAGTTTCATACGGTGGAAAATACCGCATTGTTGATTTCCCTTTAAGTAACTGTGCAAACAGTGGAATTGATATTGTAGGTGTTCTTACACAGTATGAATCTGTTCTTCTTAACAGCTATGTCGCTGCTGGCGGACGTTGGGGACTGGACGCAAGAGAAAGCGGTGTCTTTGTACTTCCGCCCCGTGAAAAAGCAGATGCAGATCTGGATGTTTACCGCGGAACTGCTGATGCGATTTCACAGAACATTGATTTTATTGATAAGTATGCCCCGGAATATGTTCTCATCCTTTCCGGCGACCATATTTATAAAATGAATTATTCAAAAATGTTGGCTTACCACAAAGAAATGAACGCAGACGCTACAATTGCTGTTATCGAGGTTCCTATGAAGGAAGCCAGCCGTTTCGGTATCATGAACACTGACGAAGAAGGTCATATTGTAGAATTCGAGGAAAAACCGGAACATCCTAAGAGCAATCTTGCTTCCATGGGTATTTATATCTTCAATTGGAAGCTTCTGCGTAAAATGCTCCTTGCAGACATGAAGGATGCAGATTCTCATCACGATTTTGGTAAAGATATCATTCCTACACTTCTTGCTGATCAGAAAACTCTTGTAGCTTACAAATACCAGGGTTACTGGAAAGATGTAGGAACTATCGACTCCCTCTGGGAAGCGAACATGGATCTTCTGAACAGCAGCAATGAGCTTGATCTCAATGATCCTACCTGGAAGATTTATACCGAAGATATTCCTGCGCTTCCTCAGTATATCGGTCCGAATGCCAATGTTGACAAAGCATTTATCACCCAGGGCTGTGTGGTTGAAGGCGAGATTAAAAATTCTGTACTGTTCACCGGAGCCAAAGTAGGCAAAGGTGCCAAAATCATTGACAGTGTGCTCATGCCGGGCGTTGTAGTAGAAGACGGCGCTGTTGTACAGCGTGCTCTTGTGGCTGAAAATATAACGATCGGAGCAGGTGCTGTTGTAGGAAGCGCTGACAGTGAGCATATCGAACTTGTGTCCAAACGTGTAAAGGGGGTAGAATAAGATGGCTAACGCACTTGGAATCATTGCAGCTTCTGCAACACATATCAAAGTAGAAGGACTTCAGCAGTATCGTCCCATCGGAGCATTCTCTTTCCTTGGCAGATATCGCGTAATCGATTTTCCAATTTCCAATATGAGCAACAGCGATATCGACCGCATTCAGGTATACATAAGACGCAAACCACGTTCTCTGGTAGAGCATCTTGGTACAGGCCGTCATTACAACATCAACTCCAAACGCGGAAAACTTCAGATCCTGTTCTCACAGAACAGTTCCGAAAATGACGTCTACAATACTGATATTGCTGCTTATTACGAAAATATCGAAATGATCCAGAGATCTCATCAGCAGTATGTTGTCATTGCTCCCAGCTATATGGTATATGCAGAGAATTATGATGCGCTTCTTCAGACACATATTGAATCCGGAGCGGACATCACACTTCTGTATCATTCCGTAGACAATGCAAAAGAAGCTTTTCTGAACTGTGACGTTCTCAACCTGAACAGACAGAAAGGTGTAGAATCCATTGAAAAGAACCGCGGAAGCGCCAAAAACCGCAACATCTTTATGGATACTTATGTTATGAAAAAAGACCTTTTTGTGGATTTGATCCTGAAGGCAAGAAAAATGTCTTCCATGATCACGCTTCCGCAGATTGTAAATGCATCCTGCAGTGAGCTTGATATCCGCGGTGTGTCCCATAAAGGATATTTCGCTACAATCACAGACTTCAAGAGCTATTTTGATGCAAATATGTCCCTGATCGACCTGAAAAATGCTCAAAACCTGTTTAATCCTGAGTGGCCAATCTACACCAGAACAAACGACTCCTGTCCAACTCAGTATTTCGACAGTGCAGATGTGAAAAATTCTGTTGTTTCCAACGGATGTCTTGTTGAGGGAACTGTAGAAAATTCTGTTATCGGACGTGGCTGCCAGATTAAAAAAGGCGCTGTTGTTAAAAATTGTGTTGTTCTTGCAAATACAGTAATCGGTGAAGATGTCCATGTAGAAAATCAGGTCATTGACAAATGGGCTCAGATCACCAAAGAAAGAGAGATTGTAGCAGAAAACGATCATCCGGGATATATCAGAAGAGACGATATCCTGTAAATAAATCCAACAGAGGATGGCAGTTCCTATTTGATCTGTCCTCATTCTATTTAAAGAAAAGTTCCTATAGACCCAGGGTTCTCCAGAACCCGGTCCTCTATAGGAACTTCTTGTTTATATCTGCCTGATCAAAAA
>NZ_CABVDF010000310.1:0-2476 GCF_902497045.1 uncultured Blautia sp.
CCGCTAGCCACGGCACGGTGCTCCGGTTTTAATCAGGTCACTGCCAAGCCCTACTGACAAATCCGCTATGGTCGTATCCTCGGTCTCGCCGCTCCGGTGGGACATGATGATCTCATAACCATGTTCTTTTGCCATGCGGATGGCTTCCATAGTTTCTGAGAGCGTTCCAATCTGGTTTGGCTTAATCAGAATCGCATTACCGCATCCCATGGAAATTCCTTTATTAAGGCGCACCGGATTCGTGACAAATAAATCATCGCCTACCAGAATCACTTTATCTCCCACTTTTTCTGTCAGACGTTTCCAGCCATCCCAATCCTCTTCATCCAGCGGGTCTTCAATGGAATAAATTGGAAAACGGCGAATCATCTTTTCCCAATGAACAATCAGTTCATCCGTGGTATAAAGTTTACCGGATTTCGGCAGATAATATTCTCCCGGTGCATTTCCTTTCCATTCGCTGGCAGCCGCATCCAGAGAAATCATAAACTGCTTGCCTCTGCCGCAGCTGTACCCTGCTTTGGTAATGGCTTCCATAATAAGCTGGATGGCTTCTTCCTCATTTGCAATGTTCGGAGCAAAGCCGCCTTCATCTCCCACTGCCACAGACAACCCACGGTTCTTTAATAATTTTTTCAAATGATGATAGACTTCTGCACACCAGCGGATTCCTTCTGTAATGCTATCGGCTCCAATTGGAAGTATCATAAATTCCTGAACATCCAGATTATTATCGGAATGTGCGCCCCCTTGTGTCAAGCTAATGACACAAAATTTTTGTAATTTGTCCGGCATCACTTCAACTGCAGATTTTCTGCACCTGCTCCACATACTTCACCAGCTCATCAGCAAAATTCCATTCAATTTCTATTCGCTTATCATTATATACCTTGATACCACGAATAAAAGTTGCTGCTATCTCTCTGGTTAATTGCTCATTTCCTTCAATTAAATCTGTCAGACACTGCCTGCCATCTGATGGAATTTCAAATAAACGTTCAGCCGCTTCACTCTGTTCTGTCTCCATTTGCGCTATCGCTAAGGTTTCTTTCTCAATTTGTTTATCCAGCTTGTCATTTTTTCTGGTGAACTCTTCTTCTGAGATTTCTTCCATTGCATATCGCATATATAGTTCAGTCTTCTGGTGCTTGTATCTGCTAATACTGTCTTTGGCATCCCGAATCTTTTTTGCAGCTCCATTCACTTTTGATTTTAATTCTGCTTTCTGTAATTCGAGTACCGGTTCAGCATCATCACTGATCTTTGCAAACAGCTTTATTGCCCTGAAAATCATCTCATTGAACTCGTCATCATATAAATTGTCTGTTACACAATCTTGATTTGCCGCATTAAATTTCCTTGCGCACTTAAAGTGCGGATTGCATCTGGTTACATGCTGTAGATTCTGACCGCATCCCCCACATTTTACCAATCCTTTCAGCGGATAATTATTATTGTGGGTTTTGCTCCTCTTTCTGGAATTTAATTCCAACTTTTCCTGTACAGCATCAAACACCTCTTTAGAAACAATCGCTTCATGCGTACCCTCAACCACAATCCAGTCTTCTTCTTTTGTTTTCAAATGCTTATTACTTCCTACCGAAGCAACTTTCCACTTGCCGCCAATCGTAGTTCCCGTATACGTTTCTGTCATCAGTATCAGTCTTACAGTTACCGGATACCAGATATATTTTTCTGTTGTTTTCTTCACACCAGTTTTCAGAACTTCTCTTTTATATTGACCTGGACTCATAATTTTCTGCTCATTCAGGTAACGTGCCAGCTGAGTAATATTCATTCCATCAAGATATTTCTGAAATATCATCTTCACAACAGGCGCTGTCTCCGGATTAATCACGAGGCTGGTCACATCTTCATCAGGCTTCAAATATCCATACGGTGCTCTCGCTCCCATATATTTTCCAGCTTTCTGACGCTGTATCAAAGTTCTTTTTACTTTAACGGAAGTATCAATGCTATGATGTTCGTTAATAATATTTCTGAAACCAACATCTATTCCCGGCATACCAGATTCATATTTCATACTATCAACATTATCATTGATCGCTATGAATCTCACATTCATAAATGGAAAAATTTGTTCCAGATATGTGTCAACCTCTATATGATTCCTGCCGAATCGAGAAAGGTCTTTCACTATAATTGTGCTGACTTTTCCATCTCTTACTAATTCCATCATACTTTGGAATCCTGGGCGATCGAAATTCGTTCCACTATAGCCATCATCTTTGAATTCTAACACTTCCGTATTTTTGAACTCATTTTTACTGGCTATGTATTGTCCAATCACAATTCTCTGATTGGTAATACTATTGGATTCATCCAGCATATCCTCATCTTCCAGCGACAATCTTAAATACTTTACTATGCACTTACCATCTGACATCTGATCACCCCCTCCTCTAAAATTTCTGATAACGCCTGTATTTCATCTTGAAATAAAAATTCGATCTCT
>NZ_CABVDF010000311.1:0-2459 GCF_902497045.1 uncultured Blautia sp.
GTGCAGTATTTGCCCTTTGTGCCAAGAATGATATTACAGGAGCAGACGGAAAAGTTATTCTGGAAGCGGATACTGTGATTGAAGAACTGGCAACGGATAAAGAAGGAAAACTGACTTTTACAGCAGATTTACCGATTGGTTTTGAGTATTATATCAAGGAAACTTCCCCGGCACCTGGATTTGCAACGACAGATGAAACACAGGAGTTTACATTTGAGTACGAAGGTGCGGAAAAGGAAAAAGTATTTTATTCATTTACTTTTGAGGATGAACCGACAGTAATTGAGATTACCAAGACTTCCCTGACAGATGGAAAAGAGCTGGAAGGTGCCAAGTTACAGGTAACTGATGAAAGCGGTAAGGTTGTAGATTCCTGGATTTCCGGTAAAGAAGCTCATATCATCAAAGAACTGGTAGTCGGACAGAAGTATACCCTGACAGAAACAAAACCAGCAGATGGTTTTGTGACAGCGGAAAGCATTACATTTACCGTTGAAGATACCGTAGAAGCACAGAAAATCGAGATGAAAGACGATGTTACCAAGGTAGAGATCTCCAAGACGGATATTTCCGGTAAGGAACTGCCGGGCGCAAAACTGACAATTCTCGACAAAGACGGTAAAACGGTAGAGAGTTGGACTTCTGAGGAGAAACCGCATTACATTGAAATGCTTCCGATTGGGGAGTATACACTTCGGGAAGAATCTGCCCCTAATGGTTATCTGATAGCTGAGGACGTGAAGTTCACAGTGGAAGATACCGGGGAGATTCAGAAAGTTGTGATGAAAGATGAGGTAAAACCGGAAGAAACATCAACACCGGAAACACCATCTACACAGGTAACAGATACACCGAAAACCGGAGATGATACACATATGCTGCTTTGGATTCTGCTTGCAGTAGCAGGTATGGCAGGTGTAGTGTCAGCGGTATGGGTGGCAAGAAAGAAGAAATAAAAATCAGTTAGTTAAGAGGGCATTTATGGACGAAAAAGATTCATAAATGCTCTCTTTCTGGTTAATACTAGGAAAAATGAAGGGAGAATGTATTATGAAACAGGTATTAATTATAGCGGTTGTAGCAATTATTGCAGCAGTTAATTTTGTGATGTATTGCTGTCTGAGAGTAGCATCACAGGAAGATCAGATGTTGGAAAAACTGAGCAGGAGAAAGGAGTCAGAAAGCGATGGCGATTAGATATGCAGAGGACAAGCCGAAATCCTGTGAATATTGTTATTTCTGGAATGAAAAGAAAAAGGAATGCAGGCAGATGAGATGCTTTTATCAGCTCCCTGAAAAGCCACCTGATCCAGATCCGGCACACAGGTTTTGGGTTCCATGCAAAGGCTGTCCGTATGGAAGAAATCCCTGTATTGGCTATTGCATGGCTAAAATTCTAAAAGAGCAGAGGAAAAAACAATCTGGATAAGGATACATACATATTCCCGTATCACTACGGGGAGGAAGCAGAACAGTATACGTTCTATCGGATTCCCAAGATTCTCTTTACCAGTCCGGTATTTGGAAAACTGACCTGTGAAGCTAAGTTGTTGTATGGTCTATTGCTAGACCGGATGCAGTTATCTGTGAAGAATCGGTGGATGGATTCGGAGGGAAAAGTGTATATATATTTTTCGCAGGAGCAGATAGCAGGGCTTATGGGATGTGGAGTAAAAAAAGTCCGGTGCTTGTTAAAGGAACTGGATGACCGGAAAGGAATCGGATTGATTACGAGAGTCAGACAGGGATTGGGAAATCCCGATAGAATCTATGTAAAAAAATGCGTATCACCAGAACGGTTCAAAGAGAACTTCCAGACAGGTCAAAATGACTTCTCAGGAAAGGTACAAATGACCGATGCAGACAGGTGTAAACTGCCAGGTAATGATATAGAGGATAGTAATACTGAGAATAACGATACAGAGTATCTTTCTTTCTATTCAGATGCCAGTGAAGTGAAAAGGAAAGAAGCTGAAAGGAATGCTTATCAGCAGATTATCCTTGAACACATTGGATATGACTATATCGTAGATGATTTCAACCGGCATATGTTGGATGAGATTGTGGGGTTAATGGTAGATGTGGTGTGTTCGGAACAGGAGTTTATACGGATTGGAGGGGACAGAAAACCTTTATCCGTAGTAAAAAGCCAGTTTTTAAAACTGGATGCAGAGCATATTCGGTTCGTATTGCATTGCATGAAAGAAAATACCAGTAAAGTAGTAAATATGCGTCAGTATTTGTTGGCAGTATTATATAATGCACCGCTGACCATCAGCAATTATTACTCATCTTTGGTGCAGCATGATATGTACGAAGGGAATATATGAATTTTAGATTTTCAGGAAGGGAGTGATTCTATTGCAGGAAGAAGTAAATGAGAAAACCGTATCGTTATGTATCACTGGTGGAAAAGTGACAGTCCGTTTATTGAAACAGGCAATGATGCGTTTTCTGGC
>NZ_CABVDF010000312.1:0-2457 GCF_902497045.1 uncultured Blautia sp.
GATAATAATGTTTTAAATATTGACAATATTTTAAACACTATTTGTAATGCTACCGAAGAACGGCAGAAAGAAGCAAAATCCATAGCCGGAGAGGTAGACACTATGCTTGTCATTGGCGGCAGACATAGTTCCAATACTCAAAAGCTGTTTGAAATATGTAAAGAGGAATGTGGAAATACTTACTATATACAAACACCTGTAGACTTGGATTCTGAAATGTTCCATCGCAGTAGTTATGTAGGTATTACAGCAGGGGCGTCCACCCCAAAGAAAATTATTGAGGAGGTTCAAGAACATGTCAGAGTTAAGTTTTGAACAGATGCTGGAAGATTCCGTAAAAACTATCAGAAATGGAGAAATCGTGCAGGGTACCGTCATCGATGTAAAAGAAGATGAGATCATCCTGAATATCGGCTATAAAGCAGACGGTATCATCACCAAGAGCGAGTATTCTAATGACAGCTCTCTTGTACTTGCTGACGCAGTACATGTAGGTGACACAATGGAAGCCAAAGTTCTCAAGGTGAACGACGGTGAGGGTCAGGTTATCCTTACTTATAAGAGACTTGCTGCAGAAAAAGGCAACAAACGTCTGGAAGCTGCATTCGAATCTCAGGAAGTTCTGAAAGCACCTGTAACACAGGTACTGGACGGCGGTCTTTGTGTAAATGTTGAGGAAGCAAGAGTGTTTATTCCTGCAAGCCTTGTATCTGATACTTATGAAAGAGATCTTTCCAAGTATGCAGATCAGGAAATTGAATTCGTTATTACTGAGTTTAACCCAAGAAGACGTCGCATCATCGGTAATCGCAAGCAGCTTCTTCTTGCAGAAAAAGCTGAGAAACAGAAAGAGCTTATGGAGAGAATCCAGGCTGGAGACGTTGTAACAGGTGTTGTTAAGAATGTAACAGACTTTGGTGCATTTATCGATCTTGGCGGCGCAGACGGTCTTCTTCATATTTCCGAAATGTCCTGGGGCAGAGTAGAAAATCCGAAGAAAGTATTCACAGTAGGCGAAGAAGTTAAAGTCCTTATTAAAGAGATTAACGGAGATAAGATTGCACTTTCCCTTAAATTCCCGGAAGAAAATCCGTGGCTGACTGCTGCTGAGAAATTTGCAGTAGGCAATGTTGTAGAGGGTAAAGTTGCACGTATGACAGATTTCGGTGCTTTTGTTGAGCTTGCACCAGGAATCGATGCTCTTCTTCATGTATCTCAGATTTCCAGAGAACATGTTGCAAAACCGTCAGATGTTCTTACTATTGGTCAGGAGATTCAGGCTAAAGTTGTTGACTTCAATGGCGAAGACAAAAAGATCAGCCTTAGCATGAAAGCACTTGAGGCTCCGGCTGCAGAAGAGACAGAAGACGCTGAATAATTTGATTTTTAAATGAAAACAGTATAATTAAACCGGCTGCGCAGATTTTGCGCAGCCGGTTTATACATATCAGAACAATCTGAAAGGTTCTCGTGTCATTTCTGACTTAACAGACAGGGCAGTGTGTGGTTTAAATACTGTTTCTGTTTATCTTTGTCATCCAGAAAGCTTTCGTCACATAAAAACCATGTATAACAGGTTTCCGGACGTGCGTTTTTTCTCAGACTTTTGTCCATATAACGACTTAATATTTTTGGCATGGCAGTATCTTCCTGGGGAATATAATCATAATCTTTATAATTGCTGTAATATTGTTTTACTTTATTGTTTGCTGCTTCTGCTTCCAGCGCCCCCTCTTTTTCTTTACAGGTAAAATAAAATCCATCCCCTTTCTTGGATACAGGCACAGGGACAGGAACGGGAAGCTTAAACTTTATGATCAGTCTGTCATTTTCCAGAAAGGCATTAAGGGGTTCATAACCTCTGGTCATTAAAGCCGGATAGGCCATCATGGAAAAAATCTTCTCCAATCCAAGCATATCTTCTTCATTATGTCCCATAATGATATCTCTGAGCACAGAGTCACGGTTTTTTTCGTAAGATTTATAAAGCCAAACACATTCTCCTCCGCTGCAGTGTTTTCTTGCAGGAAGTCCCAGAAAATACTCCAAATCCGGCTGCTTCATTTTTTTCA
The DNA here is from genome assembly GCF_902497045.1 of uncultured Blautia sp. Taxonomy (NCBI): domain Bacteria; kingdom Bacillati; phylum Bacillota; class Clostridia; order Lachnospirales; family Lachnospiraceae; genus Blautia; species uncultured Blautia sp. The sequence continues at coordinate 2,073 of NZ_CABVDF010000312.1, forward strand.
GCTTCAGCAGGTCTTTACAGGATTTTAGCTTCTGATACAGATCAAGAGAGGGGAGGCTGACAAATGGAGAAGGAAGGTTATGTATTTTATAGCGTTCCTCTAAATATGGCTGATCAAATGAAGTCCCGTTATATTGTATGGTGGAAGACGCGTTTTTTAAAAAATCGGAAAAAATATTAAGAAGTTCTTTTTCTTCTTCATGGCTTTCTGCCATCCATTGATAGAGGAACCATGAATGATTTTCCTGTGTTAGTGCGCCAATCAAATACAAAAAAGTAGAATGTCGTGATAGTCCGGTGGTTTCAATATCATAAAAAACAGGATGTGGACCACAATCAAAAGAGACAGAATTCGATAAAATTTTAACAGAGTTGAATTCTAAAAA
>NZ_CABVDF010000313.1:0-2452 GCF_902497045.1 uncultured Blautia sp.
ATTCTTTAAAAATGCACTATAATAAATTAATTATCAAAATAGAATTATGAATGGAGGAGCTATTATGAAGTTATACGAAGGCGGCGTTTATCTTTTGAACGGCCATGATATTGTAGAAGAAAACTGCATGACACAGCCGGTATCAAAAGAAGAAGCTGTAAAAAATACCATGGCATATGGCATTCTGGAAGCGCACAATACTTCCGGAAACATGCAGAAACTGCAGATTAAATTTGATAAACTTACTTCTCATGATATTACTTTTGTAGGAATCATCCAGACAGCCCGTGCTTCCGGACTTGAAAAATTTCCGGTTCCCTATGTGCTTACCAACTGCCACAACTCTCTCTGTGCAGTAGGCGGTACGATCAATGAAGATGACCATATGTTTGGCCTTACCTGTGCCAAGAAATATGGCGGTGTTTATGTTCCGCCTCATCAGGCAGTTATCCATCAGTATGCCCGTGAAATGCTTGCCGGCGGCGGCAAGATGATCCTTGGTTCCGACAGTCATACCCGTTATGGCGCTCTGGGTACCATGGCTATGGGAGAAGGCGGCGGAGAGCTGGTAAAACAGCTTCTTTCCCAGACCTATGACATTAATATGCCAGGTGTTGTGGCTGTTTATCTGAAAGGACAGCCACGACCGGGTGTTGGCCCTCAGGACGTTGCCCTTGCGATCATTGGCAAGGTTTTTGCAAATGGCTATGTAAAAAATAAGGTTATGGAGTTCGTAGGACCTGGTGTTGCAGGATTAAGCGCAGATTTCCGTATCGGCATTGACGTAATGACAACAGAGACTACCTGTCTTTCTTCCATCTGGCAGACAGATGACAAGATTGAAGAATTTTATGAGATCCATGGAAGAAAAGAAGATTACAAAAAGCTTCAGCCGGGTGATGTGGCTTACTATGACGGCTGTGTAGAGGTAGACCTCAGCGAGATCAAGCCTATGATCGCAATGCCATTCCATCCAAGCAATACATATACTATTGATGAATTAAATGAAAATCTTGAGGATATTTTAAATGATGTAGAGAAAAAGGCTCAGGTAAGTCTGGATGGTAAAGTTCCGTTTACGCTGAAAGATAAAGTTGTTGATGGAAAGCTTTATGTAGACCAGGGAATTATCGCTGGCTGTGCCGGCGGCGGTTTTGAAAATATCTGTGCTGCAGCAGATATCCTGCGTGGTTCCAGCATTGGAGCAGATGCCTTTACATTAAGCGTATATCCCGCAAGTACACCGATCTATATGGAACTTGCCAAGAATGGTGTTCTGGCAGATCTTATGGCGACAGGAGCTGTAGTAAAAACTGCGTTCTGTGGTCCGTGCTTTGGCGCAGGGGATACTCCGGCCAACAATGCATTCAGTATTCGTCATACTACCAGAAATTTCCCTAACCGTGAGGGATCCAAGATCCAGAACGGGCAGATTTCATCAGTTGCTCTTATGGATGCCAGATCTATTGCGGCAACAGCTGCAAATAAAGGCTTCCTGACATCAGCAGAGACATATACCGGTTCCTATACAGGACAGAAATATTTCTTTGACAAAACAATTTATGAAAATCGTATCTTTGACAGTAAAGGTATTGCAGATCCTGATGTAGAGATACAGTTTGGACCAAATATCAAGGACTGGCCGGAAATGCCGGCACTGGCAGATAATCTTGTATTAAAAGTGGTTTCAGAGATCCACGATCCGGTTACTACAACAGATGAGCTGATTCCTTCCGGAGAAACCTCTTCTTACCGTTCAAATCCATTGGGACTTGCAGAGTTTACGCTTTCCAGAAAAGATCCGGCCTATGTTGGACGTGCAAAAGAGATCCAGCAGGCACAGAAAGCTCTTCAGGCAGATCAGGATCCTGTGGAGGTTGTTCCGGAACTGAATCCGGTAATGGAAGCAATCTGTAAGCGGTTCCCGGAAATCGGAAAGGGTAATCTTGGAATCGGAAGTACTATTTTTGCAGTAAAGCCAGGAGACGGATCTGCACGTGAGCAGGCAGCTTCCTGTCAGAAAGTGCTTGGCGGATGGGCAAATATTGCCAATGAGTATGCAACCAAACGTTATCGTTCTAACCTGATCAACTGGGGTATGCTTCCTTTCCTGATCCAGGACGGAGAACTTCCTTTTGCAAATGGAGATTATCTTCTGTTTCCTGATGTCCGTAAAGCAGTGGCAGAAAAGGCTGACAGTATTACCGGATATGTGGTAAAAGAAGAAGGACTGAAAGAATTCCAGGTAACGCTGGGAGAACTGACAGACGATGAGAGAGAGATTATCCTGAAAGGTTGTCTGATCAACTACAATAAGAAATAAAAATTTTGGAGACTGCTGAAAAGACGGCTGCGGGATGCATTCTCGAAGCTGCTTTACAGGCAGTCTCTTTTTGATTTCTGATTATTTTCAAACTATTAAATTATCAGAAATTTAATGAAAATATATTCA
>NZ_CABVDF010000314.1:0-2442 GCF_902497045.1 uncultured Blautia sp.
GCTTTCATTTTGCTGAATTTTTTTTGCAACCACGACCATACGCCCATTCCGCTGTGAATATTCGCATGTGGACAATGTAAGCAGCTTGTCCCCATATTCTGCTGTGATTCCGGTTTCATAGATTGCTTTTCGCTTAATTTCTCTAATAAAGTACTCATAATCTGCCCCTTTCTGTGCTTTTATAAAACTGTAATAGTTAAAGTCATTTCCGGTATAAACCGGTGTTGTAAATGCTGATAATATCTGATACTGTTCATTTCCCCATATGGTACGGAACAGGATTGTTGGATGCTCCTCATAAAATCCCTTGTCTTTATATTTTTCAAGATCAGCAAACATCTTCCCACTGTTCATATGATGCCCATAGATAATCAGGTTGTCTGAATCTCCCGGCACACATTCCTCAGCAAGAAACAGACAGCCATTTGCTGAGTAGTCCCCATTAAAATCCCGATGCAGATAATAATTCTTATCTCCGGGCCTGTACATAACTGGGTAGTCTATCTTTGTTCCCTCAATCGTAAGCCACCCAATACAATCTGGATTTTCCTCATGCAATGCCAGTATTCCAGCATCTACTTCTATAAAAGAATCGCCGGAAGAATTTTCTCCCGGCTCGTCCTCTTTCTCCTGCATAAGTTCCTGCAACTCTTGCTGTAACTGATTGTCCTGTCTTTCCTGTATGAACATTCCCATCAGAAAGTAAATACTGATAGTAAGCAAAATAATCGAAACAATCATCAATATTCCTGCTATAAACCGCCTCACTCTGCCACTCCTCCTGTTAATCGTCCCTGTCTTTGATGCCAAGTTTTTCACGTTTTTCCACATCTTCCGGTTTCGATGACATTAACGCATACAGCATAAGAGAATTATCAAATCTGTCCTTAAACGGAATAATTGTATTTCCATAAAAAATCAAGCCTTCTCCTGCTCCACTGTTTGTCACATAGGAAAGCTGATGCGGAGAGATGTTAAGCTGTTTGGCAAGAATCTGTCTGTCCCCGGATGCCTGGTTAAGCATCAGAATAAAATCAGAGTTTTCAAAGATGTTCTCGATTTCTCTTGAAGCAAGCAGGTCTTTTACATTCTGTGTGATACCAGTCGGAATACCGCCCCACTTACGGAACCTCTTCCAGATTTCCACGCTATATGCTGCTGTCTGTTCTTCTTTCAGCAGCAAGTGAAACTCATCAATGTAATATCTGGTAGATTTATGTGCAGCACGATTGACTGTTACCCTGTTCCAGACCTGATCCTGAACAATCAGCATACCAAGTTTTTTAAGTTGCTTACCAAGGTCTTTAATGTCGAAACATACCAGACGGTTATTCAACTCAACATTCGTGCGATGGTTGAATACTTTAAGAGAACCATTAACATAGATTTCCAGTGCCGTTGCCAGACGCTGTGCCTCTGGTTCTTCCTGCTTGCGAAGCAGATTGTATAAATCCTCCAGTATCGGCATCTTCTCTGGAACCGGATCTGCAAGATAGTCCTGATATACCAAGCGGACACAACGGTCAATAATCGTCTTTTCTACTGGCTCCAAGCCATTCTTCCCACCTACTACCAGTTCACAAAGTGAAAGAATAAAATCTGATTTCAGAGATAACGGATCGTCATCATCCGCATAATTGGTGTTAATATCCATCGGATTGATATAATCATGACTAGTTGGCGAAATACGAACAACCTGTCCATTGAATGCCCGGACTATGGGAAAATACTCGCCTTCTGGATCACAGATAATAATATCGTCCTTTGTCACGATAAAAACATTGGTAATTTCACGTTTTGCCGCAAAGGACTTACCAGCTCCCGGAGTACCCACGATCAAGCCATTCGGGTTTTTCAGTTTCTTCCTGTCAGCCATAATCAGGTTGTTAGACAAGGCATTCAGACCGTAGTAAATGGATTCTCCACCCATAAATAATTCCTGTGTCGTGAACGGAACAAAAATCGCTGTTGAAGTTGTCGTTAATGCTCTTTTAATAGGAATCCAGTTTTTTCCAAGTGGCAGACTGCTCATAAGTCCCGGTTCCTGCTGATAATCAAGCCTCTTTAATGCACAATTATATTTCTGTGCAATACCTGCGGTCTGAAATACCACATTTTCCAGTTCCTGTTTATTTTTTGCAGTATTTAAAAACACCACCGTCACAAGAAACATTCTCTCATTCCTGGATTGCAAATCTTCCAGAAGCCTCTTTGCTTCCCCTCCGTAAGTATTCAAATCAGACGGGATAATATCCATATCATATCCGGAACGAACTGCTTTTTTCTGCTCCTCAATTTTCATCCTGTTAATATCTGTAACCTTTGCTTTTACCAACTTAATCGCTTTCATCTGGTCGATGGACTGGATGTGAAGATTCACAAGCAGATTGCAGTCCATTTCCAGAAATTCCGCAAGCATTTTATCAGTCAGCTCCGGTGCCA
>NZ_CABVDF010000315.1:0-2426 GCF_902497045.1 uncultured Blautia sp.
CGCTTTAATCTGGACAAAGAACAGCAGCGGAGAGCCTGGGAATATTTACAGACGATGGACAGGCAGGATTTTAAATCTTACAGTCAGGTAATCTCTCTTGCACTGGTAGATTATTTTGACCGCTACTACCGCACACAGGCTGATCCTTATCTGGAAACAAGAGAGCGGGAAGAACTTTTTGTGAAACAAATTGTAGATGCAGTGGAATACAGCCTGAAACAGTCATTGCCACTTTTTCTTTCCGGACTGACTGCAGGCATGGTGCAAAGGGAGCCCCAAATCAGGGCGTCCTTTCCAGCACCTGGAAATTCACAGCCAGATAGTGATGTAGACTGGGATTTTCTTGGAGAATAAACCCTTTTGATTGGAGGTGAACACATGACTGACTTTCTGACAGCAGACACCAACCTGCCATCTTATATGATGTTTCCCCGTTTCCTTCTGGACATGGAAATAAACGAAACTGCCAAAATGCTTTATATTATCCTGCTCGACCGGGCAAGGCTTTCCCAGAAAAATGAGGGCTGGTCAGATACAGACGGTCATGTGTTCATTTACTTTACGATTGAAGCACTGGCAGAAGTTCTCCACAAAAGCCAGATGACGGTTAAAACTGCTCTGGCAGTACTGGAAAAACAGGAGCTTATCTTCCGAAAACGGCAGGGTCCCGGACAGCCCAATCGGATTTATGTAAAACTCCCAAAAGAAACCATCCACTATACAGACAGATTTCTTTCCCTAAGACAGACAGAAAACTGTCCTATTGACAGACAAGATTCTTTCCCTGATACAGACAGAAAACTGTCTGGTAATAAGAAAGAGATAAAAAAGAACAATTTAGCAATAAGAGGGAGTAAGGAGCCACTCTCACCCTATGGAAAATTTCAAAATGTTTTTCTGTCAGAAAAAGAGCTTGAAGATATCCGGCAGACAATCCCTGACTGGAAGGATTATATTGAACGCTTATCCGGTTATATGGCTTCTACCGGAAAGCAATATCAGAACCACGCAGCTACCATCATCAGTTGGGCAAGACAGGATCATCCTGCTTCCCGGCAACGAAATTACGAAAGTGAGGAATACGAAACATTATGACAAAATTTATAGAAAAACCAACAGCTATAACCCCAAACAGAGAGCTTCAGTCTGATGAATATTTTAACGAAACAGACCACCTGATCTACTGTTCTAAATGCAATACGCCAAGACAATGCAGGCATAAATTACAGGGAAAGGTTCTTATTCCTTCCATCCGCTGTAAATGCCAGCAGGAAATCTTTGAGCAGGAAGAAGCCCAGAGAAAACTTCATGAAAAACAAATGGAAATAGAGCATCTTAAAACCAGCGGCTTACAGGACAAAGCACTCTATGACTACACTTTTGCCAGGGATAACGGCATCAATCCGGAAATAAAACTGGCACACAATTATGTAAGCAACTGGGAAGAGATGAAAGCAAACGCCTCCGGACTTCTCATCTGGGGTGATGTCGGTACTGGAAAATCTTTTTTTGCAGGCTGCATTGCCAATGCCCTGCTGGAAAAAGGCGTTCCTGTACTGATGACCAACTTTTCCCGGATTCTGAATACCCTTACCGGAATGCATTTTGAAGACAGAAACCAGTTCATCAACAACTTAAACCGCTACAGTCTTCTGATTATTGATGATCTCGGAATTGAGCGGAACTCTGACTTTGCACTGGAACAGGTATTCAATGTGATCGACAGTCGTTACCGCAGTAAAAAGCCTCTGATCATAACGACCAATCTCACTTTATCAGAGCTGAATAATGCCGCTGATATCGCACACAAACGAATTTATGACCGTATTCTGGAGAGATGTATTCCTGTCCGTATCAATAACCGGAATATTCGTCAGGACAATGCAACAGCTAATTTAAAACAGGCGAAAAAAATCCTGTTGAACAATCATGCTCCGAACCAGAATTGACTCGAAGAAGTATAACACAATGATTACTTTTCACTGACAGTGGTACTACTTTCTTTCCTCATTTATTACCGGAAATATGTCACTGTCAGTTATCTAAAACCATAGTACCAAACCAAAAGATTTTAAAACCAAAGCTGCCCGGATACGGGCATAAAAAGGAGGTGCCAGATATGGCAGATAAAAAAATCATGACACCGGAAGAAAAAGCACTTTTACAGGCAAGACACCGCCAGGAAGAAGCCGAAGCAAGAAATCGCAAAAAAGAACGTGATGCCAGAACACACCGATTAGTCCAGGAAGGAGCCATTTTGGAAAGTATTGTTCCCCATATTAAAGAAATGGATTTAGATTCCCTGAAACGGGAGCTGATGATCCGGCTACGGGGAATGTAAACGCACAAGTTCTACTCCCGAAGGGCGCACTTACTCACCACCTGATAAATCAGGCAGTGGTATCCCCTTCGGGGCTCGTGCGCTC
>NZ_CABVDF010000316.1:0-2392 GCF_902497045.1 uncultured Blautia sp.
ATTGTATTCAAATATTTCCCTTCCATATCCATCCGGGAAAAATGAGAGACGTTTCAGATTACTGATCACTCTGTGATATCCTTCTATGCATATTTTGCCATCCTGGTCCTCTATATGGATTCCCATACATCTGACCGTCACTTCCCCCTTATCCGGATGCTTCCATGTATATTCAATCTGAACAAGCCGGTCAGAACTGATGATATTTTCCACTGCCTGATTTACATAATTATAGTATCCTTCATTGATCCTGTTATACCAGTAAACGTAACATTCCTCCGGAGGAAGAGGTTCTTTCAGACCCATAACCTGATCCATTACCTCATCTGTGTACATTTCATATCGATTATGCTCCGGATCAATACGGATCTGCCACAATCCCAATTCTGTATTTTTAAGTATATCGTTTCTAAAATAACTGAGACTGTCTCTTGTATTATGAAGATTGTACTTACTTTCTATCTGTTTTTTCGGAGAAGCTTCTGTTTCTGTTATATCAAAAGCAATACTCAGATGCGCAGGTTTTTGCATCCAGGAAATTTGCTTTCCTCTTACAATATAGCGTTTTTTCAGATAATGATTTTCTGATTCATTATCATTAATATAAAACTTTTCCCTGTCCAGCTTTTTATTCGTACAGAACTCACAGGGGCTGCTTCGTCCATGGAATACCTGGTAGCATTTCATTCCCTTGTAATCATAAATCCCTGTCTTTCTGCAGCCTGCAAGATTCATATAATAAAGTTCATTGGTCTGAATATCACTGACACAGATAACCTCATCCATCTTTTCCGCAATATTTCCCAGTTCTTCCTTACGAAGATCCTCTGACAAATCTGTATTAGCACTATTCTCTCTCTGACGTAAAGCTTTTTCTTTTTTTACTCTTTCCTGATATTCTTTGCAGTCCTCATAAATATAAATGCGTTCAAATTCGTCTTTTTTGTACGGCTTGGCAAAGAAAAATCCCTGAAGTACATCTGGATGAAGCTTCTGAAGAGCCATCAGCTCATCTTCTGTCTCCACGCCTTCACAGCACACCTGTATCCGGGCGCTGTGAGCCAGCTCGATCATATTACTAAGCAAGCGGTAATTATAAGCATTATAATGGATACGGTTTACAAAAAAACGATCGATCTTTGTTTCATCTATATCAATACTCTTCAAATAACTGAGACTGGAATATCCTGTTCCAAAATCATCAATAGCGATCTTAATCCCATACTGCTTCCATTCATAAAAAATCTTGTTAAAGTAGCTATAATCCTGAAGCTGTATGCTTTCTGTAATTTCCAATGTCAGCGCGTCTCCCGGAATCCCATACTCTTCCAGAACATCCAGAACCGTTTCTGCAATACATTCCTGACGCAGCTGTACATAAGAAATATTTACACTGATGTGAAAGTCCGGTATCTTTTTTCTCCATTCTCTGCACTGAGCAACAGCGGTTCTCAGAACCCATTCTCCAATCTGGCAGATCATACCGCTCTGTTCCAAAATAGGTATAAATTCTCCAGGTCCTACAATACCTCTGGAAGGAGACTCATATCGAAGCAGAGCTTCTGCTCCATAAAGCGTATATTCCTTACTGTCCACCTGAGGCTGATAGCAAAGGTAAAATCCCTTGCATTTCTCCTGAACAGCAGCTTTCATTTCATCCTGAAGTCGAATCCTGTTAAGACTGTCCTGATAGTCATCTGACGAAAAGAATACCAGCTTATTCTTCCCATCCTTTTTGGCACGATCCAAAGCATTTTCTGCATACTGGTATAATTTTCCTCCATCGGATTCATACCCTGCTCTGTATTCTACTGCCCCTGCTGAAACCGTGCAGTATTTTATCAGCTGTTCTTTTACGCTCTCATAAAATACAGGCACTTCTTCCCGGGTACTTCCAGGCATGTTCACAGCAAAACGGTCACCATCCAGACGATACGTGGTCATATGATTTTCTGCGTATTTTTCCAGTGTATCTGTTACCATTTTCAGAACATGGTTTCCAAAAAGTCTGCCGTTCTTTACATTAATATTTTTAAAATTATCAATTCCCAGAATCATGAGAAAACCTTCTCCATTTTTCAGGTATTTTCCCATATCCTCTATAAATCTGTCATAATTCCATAATTTAGTAAGACCATCTATCATACGACCCTCTGACAGTTCAGATATACTTCCAACCATAACAGACGGATTTCCCTCAGGATCCTTTTGAACCTTTCCTCTGCTGTTGATCCATATTCGATTTCCCTCACGATCAACCAGGCGGTACTCCAGATTATGACTGCTGGTAATCCCCTGCTTCATTTTTTCCATATCTTTTTCCAGAAGTGAAACATCTTTAAAATACATAGTCTTTGACCATTCGGAAAAAGAAATACCCTCTTCTACATTT
>NZ_CABVDF010000317.1:0-2370 GCF_902497045.1 uncultured Blautia sp.
TCAGTCACATAACATCGATTTCAACTTATTCAAATAATATTTAGAATCATATCAGGAGGACAAATGAAAAAACTATCTATAAGTAAACTGGTGGATACGGTTATTCGCGAAAGAAAAGCCAAAGGACTTACCCAGGTACAGCTGGCAGAAGCAACCGGCATCAACCGCGCTATGATCGGAAGACTGGAAAAGTCTGATTATACACCTTCCATAGATCAGCTCCAGAAGCTTGGAGAAGTTCTGGGGTTTGAGGTGATAGATCTTTTTACAGAAGAAGAAAAAGAAGTCCCATCCACAGCTGTCCTGGACAAAAAATACAATATTGCTGTAGCAGGTACCGGCTATGTCGGTCTGTCCATTGCCACCCTTCTGGCACAGCACAACCATGTAACAGCCGTAGATATCGTCCCTGAGAAAGTAGATCTCATCAACAACAGAAAATCCCCTATCCAGGACGAATATATCGAAAAATACCTGGCAGAAAAAGAACTGGATCTTACAGCTACTCTTGATGGTGAAGCCGCTTATAAAAACGCAGACTTCGTTGTCATTGCTGCTCCTACCAACTATGACAGCAAGAAAAACTATTTCGATACTTCCGCTGTAGAAGCTGTGATCGAGCTTGTCCAGAAGGTAAACCCAGATGCTATGATGATCATTAAATCCACCATTCCGGTTGGCTATACTGCTTCTGTAAGAAAAAAATACAATACCGAGAATATTATCTTCAGCCCGGAATTCCTTCGTGAGTCCAAGGCTTTATATGACAATCTTTATCCGTCCCGTATTATTGTTTCCTGTGATGAAAAGTCCGCAGATAAGGCCCACATCTTTGCCGCGCTTCTTCAGCAGGGCGCCGTTAAAGAAAACATTGATACTCTGTTTATGGGCTTTACAGAAGCTGAGGCTGTAAAGCTGTTTGCCAATACTTATCTGGCTCTCCGCGTTTCCTACTTCAACGAGCTGGATACCTACGCGGAATCCAAAGGTCTGAACACCCAGGAGATCATCAACGGTGTATGCCTCGATCCCCGTATCGGCACTCACTACAACAACCCGTCCTTTGGCTACGGCGGATACTGTCTGCCAAAAGATACCAAGCAGCTTCTTGCCAACTTCCAGGATGTACCTCAGAATATGATGTCTGCCATTGTAGAATCCAACCGGACCAGAAAAGACTTTATCGCAGACCGGGTACTGGAGATTGCAGGCGCCTACTCCTATTCTGACGGAGCCTATGACTCCACAAAAGAAAAAGAAGTTGTGATTGGAATTTACCGTCTCACCATGAAATCCAACTCCGACAACTTCCGCCAGTCCTCCATCCAGGGTGTTATGAAGCGCATCAAAGCAAAAGGCGCTACGGTTGTGATCTACGAGCCAACTCTTCCCTCTGGCTCCACCTTCTTCGGAAGCCGTGTGATCGGTGACCTCAATGAATTTAAGACAGTATCCAATGCCATTGTAGCAAACAGATATGATTCTTCCCTGGATGATGTTCAGGAAAAAGTTTATACAAGAGATCTTTTCAGAAGAGATTAAAGAAACCGACCCTGTCAGCTTTCACCGGCAGGGTCGATTTTTCTTTAATCGTATAGAACTTCCATCTATCATTTTGATGGTAAGCATAATTTGCGAGCAACGTAGTAGTATTTTGCGCTTACGGTATTTTTCTACGTATACGGTAAACCATAAGTACCGTATTTAATAGAAGCCGCTCTTTCGAGCGGCAAGGTTCAAAAGTTATTTAACCCGGCATATTTCCGGTAGTTTCGGAGACCACGGAAGCAGATCATCAATAAATGATCGATCTGTATCATCCTGATGATCCTTCAGTGTATCAAGCAGATGCTCAAGATATCGGAATGGATTCAGATGATTCGCTTTTGCAGTCTCAACGATGCTGTAAATAATACTCGGAAAGATCCTCACAAACATTTTAACTGCTCTTTATGAGCCATTTGGATTCTCGCTCTTGCTTTCTTTTCTTGCTATGTTTTTCTACCTGTATGCGTATGAGCCAAAGGCTTTGTATTCGATCTCAACATTCTGATACCTGCGTCTGCCTGTCCTTGCATTCTCAGTGATCATGGAGACATTGGTGTTCGCATTGGAAGACCTTGCTCATCTCGGCATCGAAGTCAGCTGCGGTTTTCACTGCAGCCGTACCAAGGCCGGTAACTGCAGCGGTCACAGGCAGGAACTTCTTACCTACATTTTCGACCGATGCACCAAGGTTCTGAAGTTTTTCTCCGGCTTCATCGATCTTGGCAAGCGTCGCATTGGTAGTAGCCGCCTGGTCCTGTAAAGACCGCAGAGCTTTGTGGTATCGCCGCCGATCTCAACGGTGATGCCCTGGATTCTGGATGC
>NZ_CABVDF010000318.1:0-2369 GCF_902497045.1 uncultured Blautia sp.
AAAATATTATTAAAGAAAAAAACGAAAAAACAAAAATTATACTACTGTATGGTTAACAGAATGCAACTTGTTTCGAATTAAGTTGTAAAAACTAGCTGGATTTTCAGGAAAGAAAAAAACTATATTTCGAATCAAATTGTAAAAAGGTATAAAAAAACGCTTAAAAGCGCTAATCTTGTTTCGGATTAAATTGTAACTGAACAGTAAAATATAAGAATCCCGGCAGACTGGATACAGCTGCCGGGATTCTTGTATGTACAAAAAATGAGACTGTTTTTCAGTCTCATTTTTGCGAGGTTCTTAATTAAGGAAGCTGGCAACAGTAGGCAATACCCAAAGGTGTTACAAGAAGAGGGTGAACCGGCTGATAAACGGGCAGCTTCAGCTTTTTCTCAAATACAGAAGTAAATTCCCTGAACATGGAGGAACCTCCTACCACATAAACGGCAGGAACCTCATAGCCTTTCAGGAATTTCTCTGTGATCAGAGCCATTTTTTCTACAGTGGCCTTGATCACTGGAAAAATCTCGTCCTGCTTATCCGGCTGGGTTTTCAGGATTTCTGCCTCTTCATAAGGGATGCGGTAATGACCTGCCACTGTCATGGTCATGTGTGTACCGCCGGTAGCTTCATCGTCTGTATAAATAACTTTTCCGTCTTTCAGAATACTGATTCCGGTGGTGCCGCCTCCTACGTCTACAACAGCTCCGTCGCTGATCTTTAATACAGCGGAGGCAGCTGTAGGCTCATCCACAATATTGGTTACTTCAAAGCCGGCGCCTTCCAGAACATAGCCAATACTCTTGACACTGCCCTGGTTCACTCCGGGAGGAATGGCAGCCGCAGCATAGGAAAGTTCCGTTCCCAGTCTTTCTTCCAAAGTTGCCTTCAGCTTGGAGACAAGCTGCACAGATTCATAATAGTTAACGATCACTCCATCCTGGATTGCATGGGAAGGAGCGGAAATTCCGGCAATGGGACGGTTGGAAGTATCGACTACAGCAAGAACAGTATTGGCAGTTCCAAGGTCTACGCCTACTTTTAATCTTCCTTTAAATTTTTTGCACTCACCTGTACGGACGAGTTCTGCAAAATTTGATAATGTTCTGCTTTTCAGATCCATTTGGTTACTCCGTCTTGCCGCTGCTCTTTGTGTCTGCAGCAGCAGATTTTATTTAATGATCGTTCCTGTCTTTTCCTTATATCCAGCTTTTGCATGAGCAATATCTGTGATAATGGCACGTCTGCCGTCTTTTTTTTCAATAAAGGAAAGTCCGGCTTCGATTTTAGGGAGCATAGAACCTTTTGTAAACTGGTCTGCTTCTACATATTTATGTGCCTCTTCTGCGGAAATGGAACCAAGAAGTTCTTCATTTTCAGTACCCATGTTCAGACTGACTTTTTCGACACTTGTAAGGATCAAAAGAGTGTCAGCATTTAATTCTTCGGCAAGGAGTCCGCTGGCAAGATCTTTTTCGATGATCGCGCTGGCTCCGTGGAGTTCTATGCCCTGCTCAAGAACAGGGATTCCGCCGCCGCCTGCTGCAATTACAATCTGTCCGGCAGCAGCCAGGGCACGTATTGTTTCAATTTCTACGATACGCTGAGGCTTTGGAGAAGCCAGGATACGTCGGAACTGTCCTTCTGCTGTCTCTGTTACATAATTTCCTTTTTCTTCTTCAGCTTCGGCTTCTTCGGCGGTAAGTACCCGGCCGATGATTTTTTCTGGTTCTGCAAAAGCATCATCATAGGGATCGATGACTACCTGAGTCAGTACGGTTGCCACCGGTTTATAAATTCCGCGTGAAAGAAGCTCGGTACGGATGGCATTCTGCAGGTCATAGCCGATATACCCCTGGCTCATGGCAGAACATACAGACATAGGTGCAAATGTATATTTCGGATGTGCCTTGCCGAATTCATTCATTGCAGTATGGATCATGCCTACCTGAGGTCCGTTACTGTGGGAGATCACAACATTTGCGCCGTCTTCAACCAGATCGGCAATAGCCTTTGCTGCTGCTTTTGTGGCAACTTTCTGCTCTGGCAGGGTGGTTCCCAGTGCCTTGTGTCCTAATGCAACTACTACAGTTTTTTCGCTCATAGGAATTCCTCATTTCTTTTTCGTTTTGGATAACACTAATTATAAAAGAATAGAGATGGAATTGCAAGAGAGGATTCAGGCGGAAAAGATATATGAGGGAATTTTATTGTCAAAAAAGAATCAAATAAATTGTCAGAACAGGAGGTATAAAGGAAAAGCCGCCTGCATTGGCAGACGGCTGGTTTCCTTAACTTTTTTGAGGGGGGAGATAGAGAGTGGTTATTCATCTATCCAAGACATATTATATCGGAGAATTGTGTGCAAA
>NZ_CABVDF010000319.1:0-2313 GCF_902497045.1 uncultured Blautia sp.
AAAAGACCTGTTTTAATCTAACGGAAAAGGCAGCGTTTAATTTGCCGAATAACAAAAGAAAGAATCACCGTGAAGTTCCAAAGGATAAATCTCTCCTTATGCAAGCTCTGTATATTTTTCCAGAAATTCCAACGTTTTTTCCATATTTTTTCTCTTCGCCCAGCCTTGCGCTATAACCAGATAGCCAGGAAGCATGATTCCCGGATGAAGTGTATCTAAATGGAAAGTGTCTGCAAATGCCAGAAAGCGTCTGCAGATCTGAGCAAATTCCTCCTGATCATCTTCACAGAAATTCATATAAGAGGATAATATATTGCATATGGAAACAACCTCTTTGTATAATCCAATCTGTAAAATTTTTTTTGCCTCAGAATAATTGCCCAGAAGCTGATAGGCAGACGCCAGAATCGGTTCTTCCGGACCGGACATCGGCATATATTCTCCCAGCAGACCCAACACCTCTTCCGGGCGTTTCAAAATCAACAGACAGTAAGCTTCCAGCTGAAGAGACTCTTTTCCAAGCTTCGGATCATCTGTTTCTGTTTTTATCCGGTTAAAAAGTTCTCTCGCCTCTTCCAGCACCTGTTCTGATCTTTCATGGCTTCCTGCCAGCATAAAGTGATTCACCAGCAAAATTCCCATATGAAATAAAAGCGGATAACAGGAATGATATTTTTTTATTATTTCATGACAGTGCTCCAATACCTCCTCAAAAGAAAGAATCGAAAATTCTTCTGCAAACTGAAAGTAGTATTTTCGGATTTCCATTTTATCCAACTGAGGCTCATATCCCATAAGCTCGTCAATACTGATATCAAAATATGCAGCAAGCCGGGGCAGCAGTGTAATATCCGGATACGTCATTGCCGTTTCCCATTTAGAAACCGCAGCTTTCGATACCCCCAGATATGCCGCCAGTTCATCTTGTGTGATTCCTCGCTTATGACGATTTTTTATTATTACACTGCCAAGTCTGATCTCTTTCATCTGTTCCGTCGAGTAGACTTTGTCTCGACTTTTCACTTCCTTTCATCTAAATTCTTTTGCGATGAGAGGTTCAAGTCTCAAAAGCCCCTCACAGAACCGCACGTGCCCTATTAAGGCATACGGCTCTTCAATAAGCCATTCGCCTAATATGCACTTATCTGCCATAATATGTTTGTTTACTCTCTGGATTGCGTCGTGACAACTCTTATTTAGTCGAAAACCGAAAGAGAACTCCTTTAACTTTGGCTCATATATCGACTCGAGTATTTCCTTGAAGACGCCCTGAACCACTTTGTCCTCAAATGACGGAATTCCAAGTCCTCGCATTTTCCCATCCCCTTTCGGGATGTATGCTCTGCGTACCGGGTATGGTCTGTAGGAAAATTTCTTCATTCTTACTAACAGATTTTCAATATTTTCCTCCAACCTCTCTCCGTATTCTTCCTTTGTAACTTCGTCTACTCCTACCGCTTTACCTTTTGGCTATTTGCTGTAAGATTCTTTGAGTGTGTCCTTGTTGACGTATTTCATCAACGACTGAACTCTGCCATATTTCTCCACGAGACTGGCTATTTCTGCTTTCTCTTTTTCCATAGAATGTCTGCCTCCTGTGCTTTCTATGTTTCGATTGCAAAAGCAACTTATTGTCCATCCCTTCCCTCCAGAGTCATTACTTCCTTCATCGGTAATATGGATGAATCCGACTCCTCAACAGTCTTCGTTTGTACTCACCATTGCATTGGTCGATACTCCCTACTGGCTCATGTCCAGAACTGTCCAGGTCTCCCAGGTATGCCGAATATAACAGTATCAGGTATGCCGTGCTCTCGGACTCCGGTGTGTTTTCATAATCTCGCACTAACGATTATTCCTTGTTGGTGACCCGAAGAGGTAACAGACCACCCCACACAATCGATAATTCTAACGAAGCTCAATCACTTCACGCTTTCGCATTACGGCGTTCCTGTTCCCTGTCCTACGCTTAAACATCATCGTTAGCCTTTGACGCTCCAAGGACTCGGTACTGGCGACTTGCTAGGTCTTACCAGACTGGATTCCCACCAGTTATATATTCGGCACCGAACTGGCGCACACCTCCTGACTGTATTATAAAAAAACACAATGCAGAAAACAATGGAGTTCTGATTGACTTCTGTTAAAAAAATCAACCTGCAGGAAACAGGGCATGAAACTTATTACATACTACTTATCTTCCTCTGTTATACTGTCAAATAAAAAGGCTTCCCTCTCCGAATGTAAAACACTGCCCGAATCACGACCACCGGCTTAGCCGGTGGTTTGCTTTGACCCTATAAGGGTCTGTTA
>NZ_CABVDF010000320.1:0-2300 GCF_902497045.1 uncultured Blautia sp.
GTCATTGTAGATGTAAAAAAGGCTGAATTAATTTTTAACCGCACAAATGATCTCCAAAAAAAGGAGGGAATTCGTAAATGCAATCTGAAATCGGTAACACAAAAAAAGCTGGAGTTACATATTTATCTTGATTCATCATCTATTGAAATATTTTCAGATGATTATGCAACCGCAATGACAAATACATTTTATTTGCCAGGAGAAGAAAAGGGGCTTACTATTGAAGCTGTAAAAGGAAAAACTTTTTTTACACAAATTACTGTATGGAATATGAAAGAAATATAGGCATAAAATTAAAACGAATGAGATGATATAGGGATATCTCATAGTATGGTCAGTGTGATTTTCTATGAAAAGGGATTATCTGACAAAAACAATACAGGTCTGCTTCCATTTTGTTCAGAAACCATAAATCAGTTTCTGTAACAGATGGGAGGAGACCTGTATGTTATTTTACAGACAGAACTATATCATTTTTAATTATTGAATTTCGTAATACACTGCGGAAAATGCGGGCAGTTCAGCCTGGTATCTGCCGTCGGTTATTTTTCTGGCAGGGCGGCGGCGTTTCCGGTTTCCACCGTAGATTTCCATATCACTTCTAAGCAGCTCTGTGATTTTCTGGCATTCGGGAAGCCTTAACTCATAAGACAGGTCTCTGTCAGAAAAATTAAAGGCAGCAATAATCTTTTCTGTTTTGCTGGTTCTCTGGAAAACATAAACACAGTCCGGCTCCTGATGACAGTCAATCCACTGGAAACCGTCTGCTTCATAGTCTTTTTCCCACAGGGCGGAATGCTCCAGATAAAGTATATTCAGATCTTTCATAAACCGGGCGAATCCACTGTGGATGGGGTAATCCAGAAGCAACCAGTCCTGTTCTCTTTTTTCGTCCCATTCCCGCAGCTGTCCGAATTCATTTCCCATGAAATTCAGTTTTTTGCCCGGGTGAGCATACATGTACATGTAGAAAGCCCTTGCCTGAGGAAATTTTCCGTCATAGTCACCATTCATCTTCTGGAGAATGGTGGCTTTTCCATGTACCACCTCATCATGAGAAAGAGGAAGAAGGAAACGTGCGTCGTAATAATACATCATGGAAAATGTCAGTTTGTGGTATTCACGGCTTCTGTATTCAGGAGCTGTGCGGAAATAATCCAGAGTATCGTTCATCCATCCCATATCCCATTTATAGTCGAATCCCAGTCCCCCGTGCTCCACGGGATCGGTAACCTTTGGAAAAGAGGTAGAATCCTCGGCTGCGAGGATCGCAGAAGGATGGAGCTTTTTCAGTCCCTGGTTCATGTACTGGAGGAATTCCACTGCATTTCCGTTTACGCCCCTGGCCGGATCTCCCTGCCAGTAGATGGCTCTGCTGATGGCGTCCATTCGCAGACCGTCTATATGGTATTCGGTCAGCCAGTAATTGGCGGCGGACTGGAGAAAACTCCGAACCTCTCCTCTGGAATGCATAAAGTTGCAGCTGCCCCATTCGCTGACCCCTACAGCTGAATTAGGATATTCATACAGAGGAGTTCCGTCATACATGGCAAGTCCGTAGCTGTCCAGTGCAAAATGTACAGGAACAAAATCCATGATTACACCGATTCCGTTCTGGTGACAGACGTCCACAAAATATTTCAGTTGTCTGGCAGTGCCATATCTGGAAGTGGGACTGTAGAAGCCGGTAGCCTGATAGCCCCAGGATTCGTCGCAGGGATACTCGTTTAAGGGCATAAGCTCCAGATAATTATAGCCGTTTCTTTTCAGATACGGGATCAGGATAGATGCCATTTCCTCATAAGTATACCAGGCGTCCGGTTTGTCTTCTGGTTTTTTGAAGGATCCCAGATGAAGCTCATAGATGTTCAGGGGTTTTTTACGGCAGTCGCTGCGGCTGTTCATCCATTCTTCATCAGAAAAAGAATAAGAATCCATATCCCGGATCACAGAGGCGGAATTAGGACGAAGCTCCATGCCGAAGCCGTAGGGGTCGCAGTGTTCTACACGGTTTCCGGCTCTGTCGTAAATGCAGTATTTGTACATCATGCCTTCGGTAGCGTCAGGAACAAAAAGCTCCCAGAAATTTCCGTCAGAAATTTTATTCATTTCCCATTCCTGCCAGTTGTTGAATTCTCCGATCACTGTAATGCGCGAAGCGGACGGAGCGAAAGTTCGGAAACAGACTCCCCTGTGCTGAAGATGAGCCCCCAGATACTGGTAGGCGTCAAAAATTTTTCCTGTATAAAATCCGTACAGATCCATAATAATCTCCTTATAGATAATAGACATTAGTTGTT
>NZ_CABVDF010000321.1:0-2300 GCF_902497045.1 uncultured Blautia sp.
TAAAATACTCTTGACAGAATTGTTTTAAATCACTATAATGAACATTGTTCATATTGAGAAAAGGAGAACGCGTATGAATACAGTAGTTACCTCAAGAGAAGCAATTCTGGATGCCAGCAGAAAACTGATCCAAAATAAAGGATGGGCTGCGGTAAATATCCGAAGTGTAGCCGGAGAATGCGGTGTATCTGTAGGTTCTATCTACAACTACTTCCGCTCCAAAGCAGAACTGATCGCTGCTGCTGTGGAAAGTGTCTGGTGTGATATTTTTCATTTCCCGGACCAGGAATATTGTTTCGACAGTTTTTCTGACTGTATTCAATGGATTTTTGACAGTCTGAAAAAAGGAGAAGAAAAATATCCCGGTTTTTTCACTTTGCATTCTGTTGGTTTTGTAAATGAAGACAAATCAGGAGGAAAACAACTGATGGCACAGTCCTGGGAACATATCCGAAAAGGCTTGTGTATGACATTGAAAAATGACAAAAACATCCGGCCGGATGCCTTTGACGATACATTTTCACCGGAAATGCTTTCAGAGATCGTCTTTTCCCTGATCCTTTCAGAAATGCTTCAAAAAAGAAATTCCGGATCTTCCATTCAGGAAATGATCCGAAGACTGATTTACTAAAAAACGTGCGGAAGAGCAGACACCGCTCCTCCCGCACATGTTTTTTCAACAAAATTGAACAATGTTCACAAAGAAAAGGAGAATGATTATGCAGGCAATTGGAGAAACTTTATTTGATGTGGTTTATCTGGTACTGGTAGTAGCTGTCGGTATCAAAATGATTCGTGAAAGTAAGGATCATAAGCAGTTCCGTCTTTTTGGCATTATGGCTGTCACTTTAGGATGCGGAGATGCATTTCATCTGGTTCCCCGTGCGTATGCACTGTGCACCACAGGACTGGAGAACTTTGCTCCGGCACTTGGCATTGGTAAATTTATCACTTCCATCACTATGACTGTTTTTTATATTCTTTTATATTATGTATGGAGAAACCGCTATCATGTGGAGGGCAAAAAGGAAATCACTGCTGCGGTATATCTGATGGCAGGCATCCGTATCGCGCTCTGCCTGTTTCCTCAGAACCAGTGGACAAGCGCCAATGCTCCCTTATCCTGGGGAATTTACAGAAATATCCCATTTGCTGTTCTTGGACTGATCGTCATCGTCCTGTTTTATAAAAGTGCAAAAGAACACAATGACAAAGCTTTCCGCTGGATGTGGCTGACCATTGTACTGAGCTTCGGCTTCTATATCCCCGTAGTATTATGGGCTGATGCTGTTCCGGCTGTCGGTATGCTTATGATTCCAAAAACATGTGCTTATGTCTGGACAGTTCTGATCGGATATCAGGCTATGAAAAAAGAAAACATCTAAAAAAATGGCAGTGTCCCTTCCAGGAAAGATTATCTCTCACTCCTGGGTAGGCGCACTGCCAAATTGTTTTTTATAGGCCCGCACAAAGGTTGTATAATCGTGAAAACCACTTTGTTCTGATGCTTTCATCACCGGAATTCCCTGCGCAATCAGAGAGCGGGCAAAAAGAAGACGTTTACTTGTAATATAACTGTGTATGGTAAAACCTGTCTCTTCCTTGAATTTTCGCATCATATGATATCTGCTGAGAAAAAATTCTCCGGCAAGCGTATCAATAGAAAGATCTTTTTCCAGATTTCGATTGATGTAACGAACCAGTTTTTCCACCTGAGAATCAGAAGAATAGGATTTTTTATCAGTAATGTATTCTTTTTGGAGAAAAACCCGGTTGATATGTACCATAAACTGAGTAAAAAGTGCCTTTTTTAACAGTTCGTCACCAAACTGCTGTCCGGCAAGAGTTGTTTCCAGTTCATAGAGTATATCCTTCAGCCGTTCCTGAAAATGAGAACTGAGACGGATCAGACTGAAGCTTCGGTCAGCAGCCTTCTGAAAACAGGCAGTCAGTTCTCTGCTCTGAATATCTTCACGGATCCACAGAATAAATCTTTCATAAGGGACTGAGAAATCAATCTCCGGCATATGTATGGCGCCGCGGCTTACCAGAAGGATATCCCAGGGTTTCAGATGATAAGCCTTCCCTTCTATATGATAAACAGCGCTGCCTGACAGAAAGATAACTATCTTGTGAAAATCATGATAGTGATAAACATATTCTTTTTTTATCTGATCCTTAAGATGAAACAAACGAAAATCCTCTTCCAGATAACCGGCTTTTTCTGTTTCCATCACAATCTCACCTCCCTTTGGGAATCTATCGCAGTCTGAAGAAATACTTCTATGAAGCCAAATGTT
>NZ_CABVDF010000322.1:0-2290 GCF_902497045.1 uncultured Blautia sp.
AATCGAAGCGAAGGGCCTGCTGATCCGCATGAATAATACGGTTCAGCCCATGCTTCTGAAAATCCTGATGGAAGCATTAAAGGAGCCGGTATGTTAGCAGATATCTCAAATGTTGATGCGATTTACATTGTCTGTGGAAGAACGGATATGCGTAAATCGATTGATGGGTTATGTGCGATCATCCAGGACCAGTTTTCCATGGAGATCGACCATGCGCTTTATCTATTCTGCGGACGGAAATGCGACCGGATCAAAGCCATCTTAAAAGAACCGGATGGGATCGTCATGATCTACAAACGTCTGACAGCCCAGGGTTCTTACCGATGGCCAAGGAATAAATCGGAAGTACGCAACCTGACCTGGAGGGAATTCGACTGGCTGATGTCGGGCATCGATATCGAACAGCCAAAAGCAATAAAAACCAGCTGATCCACAAACAAAAAGGTGCACAGAAAATGGGAATCAGCCCTTTATTTTCGGCACTTTTCAAGCCTTTTGAACCGCTGTTTTTCTGGGCTTTTCCACTGTTTTCTGGTATAATGAAACTATCAAAAACAGGGAGGAAAATGCAGTGTCAGACAGTTCCAAAGATCTTCAGCTCCGGGAGTTGAAGGATATGATCAACGATCTGAAAAAAATGATAAAAACACTTCAGGCAACTGTTGATGCCGCAAACAAACGGGAAGAGGCACTTATGCAGGAACGGGATAATCTCAAGACAGAGATCGACCTGCTCCGCAAAAAACTTTTTGGATCTTCCAGTGAGAAAACTCCTGCTGATTTTCCGGGACAGCTGAAACTTTTCAATGAAGCAGAAAAGGAACAGGATCCGGTTGCGGCACAGGCAGAGGAAATGGACGCTGTCCTTCCACCTAAAAAGCGGAAATCCCGGGCAACAAATGCGGAACGCTTCAAAGGCATCCCTGTTACAAAGGAATATCTGGATCTTCCGGAAGAAGAAAAGCTCTGCCCCGTATGTAATACACCACTAATAAAGATCGGCGAGGAATTCGTCCGACGTGAACTGGTATTTATCCCTGCAAAGGTAAAAGTTGTAGAATACTACAGCATCAACTATACCTGTCCGGAATGCAGCAAACACGACATCCCGGTTATCAAAAAAGGAAAAGACGGAAAGCCGCACATGCTGTATGGTATGGCATCCGCCGGTACTGTCGCCTGGGTAATGTATCAGAAGTTCTGCAACAGCCTGCCTTATTACCGCCAGGAAAAAGACTGGAAACAATACGGAGCTGCAATCACAAGGGCAACGATGGCCAACTGGGTGATCCGGAATTCAGAAGCGTATTTCCGCCCGATGTATGAATTCTTTCACCGGAAGCTTCTGAAAAGAGGCTTTGCGATGGCAGACGAAACACCGCTCCAGGTATTGGATGAACCGGGACGCTGCGCACAGACAAAGTCTTACATGTGGCTTTTTCGTAGTGGGGAAGACGGTGAACCGCCGATCATCCTTTATAAATATGCGGAAACAAGAGCTGGGGATAACGCAGTGGAATTCCTTGATGGGTTCAAAGGTTATCTGATGTGTGACGGTTACAGCGGATACAATAAAGTCCCGAATGCAAAACGGACTGCCTGTTGGGCACATGTCAGAAGATATCTGACAGATGCGATTCCAAAAGGCAGACAGCTTGATTATGCCCAGCCAGCTGTGCAGGGTGTATTTTATATCAATCAGCTCTTCCATCTGGAAGATGTGATTAAAGCAAAAAATACTTCCTTCGATGCTATCAAAAAGGCACGTCTTAAGAAAGAGCAGCCGATAGTAGAAGGCTTTTTGTCGTGGGTTGACCAGCAGACTCCTGTCCGTGGGTCCAGAATGGATAAAGCAGTCACATATATCCAGAATCGCCGTTCAGATCTGACAACCTATCTGGAAGATGGACGCTGCAGTTTTTCCAATAACCTCAGTGAGAATGCAATCCGTCCGTTTACCGTAGGCCGCAAAAACTGGCTGTTCTGTGATACACCAGATGGAGCCCAGGCCAGTGCCATGGTTTATACGATGGTGGAAATGGCAAAGGCAAATGGAGTAAACGTCTATCATTACTTAACCTATCTATTAGAAAAAATGCCAAATGATAGTTTAAATGATGAGGAATTAGAACTCCTTGCCCCATGGAATGAGTCTGTTAAAACAGAGATCCAGAAACGTGCCGATAATGCTAATAACTAATCGATCATATGTGAATTGCTAAGATACTCCGGCTACTGTAAAGTAGCTGGAGATTTTTTCTGACTACGGCTAAAAATTAAGCGCTTACAG
>NZ_CABVDF010000323.1:0-2287 GCF_902497045.1 uncultured Blautia sp.
GTTTTTCGGATCAACGAAAAACTTCACAATGTAAAACAGGGCCTTGCCCTAACAAGCAATTAAGGCACAGGAATCATTCCTGTGCCTTAAAATATCCCACCTGCTCATCTGACAGGGGACTGTTTTTTATTTATCTTCTGCTCCGTCAACCTTGGATGCTCTTGCTTCAATCTCTTTCTTCTGGATATCTGCAGGAGCCTGCTCATAACGTGCAAACTCATAGGAGAAGTCTCCGCTTCCGCCGGTCATGGAACGAAGGTCTGTTGAATATCCATAGATTTCAAGCATCGGAACGTCTGCCTCGATCACGGTATTTCCATTGTGATCCGGATTCATTCCCAGCACACGGCCGCGGCGCTTGTTAAGATCACCCATAACATCACCGGTATATTTGTCCGGAACAGTGACTTTCATGCTGACGATCGGCTCAAGAAGAACCGGAGATGCGTCCATAAAGCCTTTCTTAAACGCAAGGATCGTAGCCATCTTAAATGCCATCTCTGAGGAGTCTACCGGATGGTAAGATCCGTCGTAAAGAGTTGCCTTTACACCTACAACCGGATAAGCGGCAAGAGGTCCCTTGGTAACGCATTCCTGAAGTCCCTTTTCCACAGCCGGGAAGTAGTTTTTCGGAACAGCGCCGCCTACAACAACCTGCTCAAATTCAAATGGAGTCTCCAGATCACCGGACGGCTCAAAGCGCATCTTAACGTGACCATACTGGCCATGTCCGCCGGACTGTTTTTTATGCTTGCCTTCCACGTCAGAATTCTTGCGGATGGTCTCACGGAACGGAACCTTCGGTTTGGAAAGCTCGATGTCTACTTTATAACGTTCTTTCAGTTTATTTACCACGATATCAAGATGCTGGTCACCCATACCATAGAGAAGTGTCTGTCTGTTGGCAGAATCGTTCTCTGTACGAAGAGTCTTATCCTCACTTGTCATCTTGGAAAGAGCCTGGGAAATCTTATCCTCATCACCCTTGTTCAGAGCTTTGTATCTCTTGCATGTATATGGTGTGGAGATCACTGCCTTCGGATAAAGAACAGGCATTGCTTTTGTTGCAAGACTGTCTCCTGTCTGCACGCTGTTCAGTTTGGCAATGGCGCCGATATCGCCGGCATGAAGCTCCGGAACCTCATAAGGCTTAGAGCCTTCCAGAACATACAGCTTGTTCAGACGTTCTTCTTCACCCTTCTCTACATTTAAAAGAGTATCGTCGGATTTAACAACACCGGAAACTACTTTTATAAGAGAATATTTACCAAGGAACGGATCTACGATAGTCTTCCATACATATGCGGATTTCGCTTTTGTAAAATCATAGTTTGCTTCAAAAATTTCGTTTGTTTTCTGGGAAATTCCGTTGCAGGAGCGTTTGTCCGGGCTTGGGAAATAACCGCAGATATCGTCCAGAAGATTTGAGACACCTCTTAAGCTTACCGGAGAGCCCATGCATACCGGAACAATACTTCCGTCCTGTACGTTCATAGCAAGAGCTGCGGAAACCTCTGTCACAGAGAATTCATCTCCCTCAAAATAACGGTCCATAAATTCTTCGCTTGTCTCCGCTACAGATTCCATCAGGATATCATGATATTTCTCAAGATATTCATTGAGATATTCAGGAATCTCGCATTCCTGTTTTTTACCTTTGTCAATATATTTTCTTCCGGCCTGTTTAACAACATTTACATAGCCGACAAATTTACCGTCTTCACGGATCGGGAAATGGAGCGGAGCAATTTTTTTGCCGTAAAGCTCTGTCAGTTCCTCTACAACTTTACGGTAGCTGACATCATCCATATCCATATCTGTTACAAAGAACATACGCGGAAGTTTATATTTTTCGCACAGATCCCATGCCTTCTGAGTTCCCACCTGAACTCCGGCCTTACCGGAAACAACGATGATCGCTGCATCTGCTGCGCTGACAGCTTCTTCTACCTCGCCTACAAAATCAAAGTATCCAGGAGTGTCAAGGATATTGATCTTTACTTTATCCCACGGAACAGGAACCAAAGAAGTAGAAATTGAAAAATGTCTTTTGATTTCCTCTTTATCAAAATCGCTGACTGTATTCCCATCTTCCACTCTGCCTAAACGGCTTGTCATTCCTGCAAGATATGCCATTGCCTCTGCCAGTGTAGTTTTGCCGGATCCTCCGTGACCTAATAGGACTACATTTCTGATTCGGTCAGTTCTATAAACGTCCATATGTAATACCTCCCTGTTTGTCTGATATGTTCATATTCTACTAAAATTTCATTGGTTTTTCAAGTAT
>NZ_CABVDF010000324.1:0-2279 GCF_902497045.1 uncultured Blautia sp.
GTGTTAGCAGTACTTTGCAGTATGGCCGTAGCAGCAGGATGCTTTACAGGTGCAACAAGTGTATTTGCAAAAGGGGAAAAAATTGCTCTGATCACAATGGACTCTATTGATCAGCATTGGGTAACCTTAAATGAAGGCGCACAGGAAGAAGCAAAAAAAGAAGAGGTCACTGTTGATTATATGGCTCCGAACACAAAAGATGATGCACAGCAGATTGAATGTGTAAACAATGCAATTGCAGGCGGCTATCAGGCTATTATTGTAGCTGCAAATGGACCGGATGCTATTTCAGGGTCTTTGAAAGAGGCTGAAGCAGCAGGTATCAAGATTGTTTATGTTGACTCTCCTGCAAATGTGGAAGCAGAAGCTACTTTTTCTACAGATAATAAGGCAGGCGGAGAAAAAGCCGGAGAAGAACTGAAAAAAGCACTGGAGGATAAAGGCGTAACATCCGGTTCTATTGGCATTATTAATACCAATGCAGCATCTCAGTCTACGCTTGATCGTGAAGCAGGCTTCAGAAGTGTATTTGAGGATACAGATTTTGAGGTTCTTGAAACACAGTACAGTGAAGGTGATGCAGCAAAATCTCAGTCTATTGCAGAAAACTACATCACTCAGGGTGTTGTTGGTATTTTTGGAACAAATGAAGGCTGTACAGTTGGTACAGGAAATGCAATCAAGGCATCTGGAAGTGACAGTGTTCTTGGAGTAGGATTTGATAAATCTGATACAATCCTGAATCTGGTTAAAGACGGATATCTTGTGTGTACGATGGCACAGAATCCAGATGTAATGGGCGCAGAAGGCGTTAAAGCAGCAGTAAAAGCAATTAATGGAGAGGATCTTGGAGGTGAAGTGACAGATACAGGTGTTTCTGTAATTAAAGCAGAAGATGTGAAGTGATAAATGATAACTGCCTCCGGGGACTATCGAGCTGAATCGATATTCTTCGGAGGTGTTTTTTCTTAAATAATAGAGAGACAGAGGGTAGATGCAATGGAAAAAAAATATCAGATAGATACAGAGGAAAACAAAATATTTATGAAAGAGATTCGGGAAAATCTCCTGCATTTTGGGCGCCAGTTTCCGGCACCGGATGGAACATGCTATTATCTTGGGGATGACGGTACTCCATGGAAATCATATAACAGAGAAACTTATGCAACAAGCAGAATGACACATGTATATACTATTGGAAAATATTTGGGCTGCAAAGACAGTGACAGATTAATCGATTCAGCTGTAAATGGTCTTTTAGGCGCTGCACGAGATAAGGAAAATGGTGGATGGTATTCTGCGCTGACAGAAGATGGAGGACATTCAGAAAATAAGCTTTGCTATGCACATGCATTTGTGATTCTTGCAGGATCAGGGGCGGTTCTTGCAGGTCATCCGAGAGGAAAAGAACTGTTGGATATGGCTTTGGAAACCTATGATCGTTATTTTTGGAATGAAGAAGAAGGATTATCCTGTGACACATGGAATACAGAATTTACAGTCAAAGACCCATACAGAGGGCTTAATGCAAATATGCATACAGTTGAAGCTTTTTTGGCTGCAGCAGATGTAACAGGTAATGAAACATATCGTATGAGATGTGGAAGGATTATAAATCACGTTATAGGCTGGGCGGAGAGTAATGAATGGAGAATTCCGGAACACTATACAAGTGATTGGGAGCCGGATCTGGAATGTAACAAAGATCACCCGGATGATCAGTTTAAACCATATGGAGCAACTCCGGGTCACGGACTAGAATGGGCTCGTTTGATTGTACAATGGGCACTTTCTTCTTTCAAAGATGAGAAAGACAGAGCAGTCCCGTATATAACAGCAGCTGAAAATCTTTTTAACAGAGCTATTGAAGATGGATGGGATGCAGATGGTGCTGCAGGTATTGTTTATACTACAGGATGGGATGGAAAGCCTATCGTTCATGACAGAATGCATTGGGTTCTTGCAGAGGCTGTCAATACAGCAGCAGTTCTTTTCCGTGTTACGGGGAAACAGAAATATGCAGATGAGTACTCAGAGTTTGTTGAGTATCTGGACAGGAAAGTTTTGGATCACAAAAACGGCTCCTGGTTCCATCAGATGGATCGGAATAATGTTCCAAACGGAACGGTATGGCCAGGAAAACCGGATCTCTATCATGCGATTCAGGCTACGCTGATTCCGTATTATACCCCGGAGCTTTCCATTGCAGTGGCTGTTAAAGAAGGAAAAATACATGGAAAAATGTATTTTTAAATGCAGATAAAT
The DNA here is from genome assembly GCF_902497045.1 of uncultured Blautia sp. Taxonomy (NCBI): domain Bacteria; kingdom Bacillati; phylum Bacillota; class Clostridia; order Lachnospirales; family Lachnospiraceae; genus Blautia; species uncultured Blautia sp. The sequence goes on from NZ_CABVDF010000324.1 coordinate 2,266, forward strand.
ACTCTCCGGGTACT
>NZ_CABVDF010000325.1:0-2279 GCF_902497045.1 uncultured Blautia sp.
AAAGAGCCGGAACGCTTTATATTTGGAAAAGAATCTTTGTCCGGTGATAAATTGAAAAACGGATATCTTTATATGAAAGAAATTCTGGAAACGCATAAAAAAGAGGAACTTCCAGAGGCCTGGATCGCCACCTCGGATTACCTTGCAGTTGGAATGATGAGGGCGATCAATGAGAAAGGTTATTCTATTCCCGGAGATTTTGGACTTATAGGATTTGATAATATTGACCTGTCTGGTTATGTTAATCCCAGACTGACAACAGTGGAACAGAATCAGGAACTTTTTGGTAAAAAACTGTGGGAAGCTGTCAAAAAAATACATCAGAACGGTATACGGGAAGAAATTGTTCTTCCGCAGAAAGTGCTGATGCGGGAATCCTGCTGAATGGCAGGGCAGCAAGTCGCTCAGGATGAGAAGTCCAAAGCGGACTTATCTATTTTGTTATGATTTTTTGAAACGATTCAATAAAAAGGATAGGGGTATGGCAAGGAGGGAAGAGAAAAAGAACCCGGATATTCTTTTTTGACCGGATTGTTTCACAAAATATGAAAAACCAAGATATGAAGGAGGAATTCATAATGAAAAAATCAGTTGCTGTTACTTTATGTGCTGTTATGACAATGGGTATGGTAGGAAGCTGTACATCTGTATTTGCTGCAGAAGAACCGGATCCGACAACAGATGAAGCTGTTGTCAAGGCTGCAGAAGAAGAGTGGGAGATTGCCGTTGTACCTAAGGATTCCACCAATCCGTGGTTTGTACGTATGGATACAGGTGTTAAGGATTTTGCGGATAAGACTGGTGTAAACTGCTACCAGATCGATACCGGAACGATCGATGCAACAAAACAGGCTCAGCTTGTAGAAGACCTGATTGCTCAGGATGTTGATGCAATCTGTGTCGTACCTGTTGATATGGAATCTATGGATTCTACCTTAAAGAAAGCAAAAGATGCAGGCATCGTTGTTATTACTCATGAGGGTGCAGATCTTAAAAATGTTGATTATGACATTGAAGCATTCTCCAATGAAGGATATGGTGCATTTATTATGCAGAACCTTGCAGAGGCAATGGGCGAAGAGGGACTTTATACTACAATGGTAGCTTCTCTTACCAATGGTTCTCATAATGAGTGGGCAGATGCAGCTGTAGAGTATCAGAAAGAGAATTATCCGAATATGACTCTTCTGGAAGAAAATCCACGAGTTGAATCAGACGATAATGGCGATACTGCTTACAACGTAGCAAAAGAGCTGATCAAAACTTATCCGGATCTGAAAGGTATCATGGGAACATCTTCCTTTGATGCACCTGGTGTTGCAAGGGCAATCCAGGAGCTTGGTCTGGTAGACAAGTTCTTTACATCTGGTACAGGAATGCCGGCTGACAACGCAGAACTGCTGAAATCAGGCGTTCTGAAATCCCTGACATTGTGGGATCCTGCAAAATCAGGCGCAGCAATGGTTGACCTTGCATGTAAAGTCCTTAATGGCGAAGAAATCGCAGCTCCGGCAAACCTTTATGTAGATGGTTATACAGAAATGAACTTCCGTGAAGGTTCTGAAACTGTACTTGAAGGCCAGGGCTGGATCACGATCGACGCAGAAAACGTAGACGATCTCGGATTCTAAAAAATAAAGGGGATGCTGCAGATACATAAAAGGGGATGCAGCGTCCCCTGCTTTCTAAAATGTCTGTATGGTTCAGGCATGGGAGAGAAGAGAGGAGGAAAGTATGTCTCAGAGTTTATTAAAAGCAGAGCATGTAAAGATCTCTTTTGGAAATGTGCATGCACTTAGAGACGTATCCTTGGAAATTCTTCCCGGTGAGATCCATTGTCTTGCTGGAGAGAACGGATGCGGCAAATCAACAATTATTAAAATTATATCCGGTGTCTATCAGCGGGATGGCGGAACCATTGAATTTGATGGAAAAAAACTGGAAAAAATATCACCTATTGATGCGATCAATATGGGAATCCAGGTTATTTATCAGGATTTTGCCCTGTTTCCTAATCTGACAGTGGCTGAAAATCTTGCATTAAACACAGAACTTGCATCCCGGAAAAAAACAGTAAGCTGGAAAAATGTGCGTAAGATCGCAGAGGAAGCGGTTGCCAAGATCAATTTTGATGTGGATCTGGATGAAAAAGTGGAAAAGCTTTCTGTGGCACAGAAACAGATGGTTGCTATTTCCAGAGCTCTTATGTCCAATGCCCGTCTGATCATTATGGATGAGCCGACTACTGCTCTTACTAAAAAAGAAGTAAATTCTTTATT
>NZ_CABVDF010000326.1:0-2272 GCF_902497045.1 uncultured Blautia sp.
TATATTTTTCGCTTATGTGAAACTATAAAACATTAGCTGGTATCGTTGGATACCAGCTAATGTTTTATTACATAATATTCAATATTTAGATCGTGCCTTTATGTGCACCATCCGCTTTTTATGATTCCTTTTTTATCTGGTTCCGAAGATACGGTCTCCCGCATCGCCAAGTCCCGGGCAGATATATGCATTTTCGTTGAGTTCACGATCCAGATGACCAACATAGATCTGAACATCCGGATGAGCCTTATGCAGACGCTCCAGACCTTCCGGAGCAGCAATGATAAACATGCATTTAATGTTCTTTCCGCCATGCTCTTTGATAAAATCAACCGCAGCTACTGCAGAACCACCGGTTGCCAGCATCGGATCTGTAACAACGATCAGTCTCTGATCAATAGGATCCGGAAGCTTGCAGTAATATTCATGTGGCTCATGAGTTTCCGGATCCCTGTAAAGACCAATGTGACCGATCTTTGCAGACGGAACCAGAGTTGTGATACCATTAACCATTCCAAGTCCGGCACGAAGTACAGGTACAACTGCAAGCTTCTTACCTGCGATCATAGGTGTCATACAGGTTTCCAGCGGAGTCTCTACCTCCACATCCTCCAGCGGAAGATCTCTCAGAGCCTCAAATCCCATAAGGACCGCAATCTCTTCGATCAGCTTACGAAATTCATTTGTTCCGGTACGCTTATCTCTCAGCAGTGAAATTTTATGCTGGATCAGCGGATGTTCCATAATATATACGTTTTCCATATCAAACCTCCGTTATTTTTCTATAAAAAATGACTTATCGACGGAATATAAATAAATCTTCCTCCGATAAGTCATATTATACCCTATTTTATAACGGACTTCTACCAGAATCTACAGAATCCTGCAAAATACTTCTGTATCGCAGACTAAGGTTCTTATCACACTCTTCCCGGAAGCTTGCGTACAGCTCTTTTTTCCTGTTCCTGAGCCAGACGGAGTTCATCCATGTACATAACAAAGGACATCAGCATACAAACTCCAACTGCTCCGACCAGAATGTTGGCTGTGGAATACGGAATCCTGGGCGCTGCAAACAAGATCAGTCCTGCCACATAGGAGATCATGGTGTTCAGTCTGCCATGCCAGCGAACCATCTGATTTTTGTCCAGGTCCAGCATATATTTCCAACCAAGGACAAGTGTATAACTTTCCTTGATAAAAAAAAGTATCAGGATAACCTTTGCCAGCGAATACCTGGGCACCAGACATGCCAGCAGCACAAACTGCATCACCTTATCTGCCAGAGGATCCAGAAGTTTGCCGATTTCGGTCACTCTCCCTGAGCTTCTTGCAATCCTGCCGTCCAAAATATCGGTAGCAATTACAACAAAAAGCAGCAACGCCAGCATAGATTTTTCGCCGCGCATATTGTGACGCTGAAGCATTGCCATAAATACCAGTGCAAGAGTCAGACGTCCCGCACTTAAAAAATTGGGGAGCGTAAAGATTTCTCTCACGGTAAACATTTTTTCAAACTTCTTCAGGTTCTCCGGGATAATCCGATAAAACACCTGATAACAGATCATATTCAGGATCAGCGCTGTTACTACATCTTCCACACTATGCTGTTTCAGGAACATAGTAGACAGCACGATCGACACTGTAATAATAATATTTCCTGCAGTAAAAATCCGGCTCTGTCTGCATTTTTTATTATTGAGAAGTGCTACACAGCAGGCAACTGCATTAAAGACGTGCATACTTGGAAAAATATTGGTAGGCGTATCGATCAGATACAAAAACTGCACCGCCTGAATAAACGGACTTCCCCCCTCCAGTACAGGTCTCAGATCCTGACCATTGGGATATACATAGGAAATAATCAGGAAGAGTGTCATACCTACACCCAGTGTTCCCATATACTGATAATATTCTTTTTTTCCCGGGCTTCCAAGAGCAAAATAAAGTACGCTGCCCAGCACCACAAAATACCATAATACATATGGGATAATAAAATACTCGCAGAACGGAATCTTATCATCCAGAAAAGTATGGATAAGATGCGTTTCCACAGGAATCCTCTCCACAAGCATAAAGGAAATCATATAAAAAATCCCGTATGCAGGAATGATCCACAAATGTTTTGATTTCTTTAAATAATCCAAAATATCACCCTTTCATAGGAAACGGTTTACACCGCGAAATCAAACAGAGCAACACTTGTTCTGTAGGTAATAGTATAACGTATTATACTATTTATTCAATGCATAAATTGCTGAAAACAGAAGGT
>NZ_CABVDF010000327.1:0-2268 GCF_902497045.1 uncultured Blautia sp.
CTGCAAATTCCAATATCGACTGATGAAACTTTGAAAAATAGATTCCTGATGCAAATCCAATCATATCATAACTGTTCAAATCTGCATCTGGCTGTTTTACAGCATCAATCAAATCGACCTGACACTCTTCTGCTATGCCCTTTACTAATTTTTCTGTATTTCCATGATGCACAGATGCATATACGATTGCTTTTCTCATTTGTTTTCCTTTCTGCCTGCTCCGTCAATCAGGTCATAACTCATATCTAAAAAGTCCAGTACCTTTGCTTCGCTGACCGAACCATCCAGTAAAATCGTGATCCAGTGCTGTTTATTCATATGATACCCAGGTAAAAATCCATAAGTCTGAATAATCATATTTGTCATGTCCGGATCACACTTTACGTCAATGATATCAACCAGCTCTCTTCCTTCTAATCCCAGTTTCGATTTTTCAACCGTCATGATCACTGCATACCATTTTCCATTTTTATGTCGGAGTACTGCACTGTCCGGTAGTTTACTCCATAAATATTCCGGCAGTGTGCCATACTGTTTCTGCACATATTCAAATATTTCTTCTTTCTTCACAATCCATTCAACTCCTGATTCTTCTGATATCCTGTCCATAATCTTACCACATTTTTGTTCCCTATACTACCTGTCAAATTCTTTTGCATTTTCCCGGTTCTCCTGACTTTAACTAATAGAGGGATAAAACAGCAAGGACAGGAAGTGAGGATACACTTCCGGAAAATCCCAATTTAGGGTACCCTGCCCTAAATTGAAAAATGCTGAAAGCAACGATACAACTGCCCTCTCAGAAAGGAGAACCCGCCAATGGCTGAAAGAAAGAGAAACAAAGAAATCCATTTCTATGTCACCGAAGAAGAACGTAAGCTTATCCGCAGAAAAATGATAGAATCAAAGACAAAAAACATGGGAGCTTATCTTCGTAAAATGGCAATCGACGGTTACATCGTCAACACCGATACCACTCCACTGAAGAAACAGTATGAGGAAATGCATAAGATTGGTGTGAATATTAATCAGATTGCAAAGAAAGTAAATACCACCGGAGATCTGTATCCGGAAGAAATGCAAGAATTGAAAGAGATGGTGAAAGAATTATGGCGTATCTTAAGATCTTCCCAATTAAAGTAACAGACAAGAAAGCTCTGGACTACATCACGAATCCAGATAAAACAGATGAAAAACTGTTAGTTTCCAGTTTTGGCTGTTCCCCGGAAACTGCAGATCTTGAATTTTCTATGACTAGAGAAATGGCAAAAAAGAATGGAATGGACAAAGGTGATAACCTGGCATTTCATCTGATCCAGTCCTTCAAGCCTGGAGAAGTTGATGCCGAAACCGCTCATCGCTTAGGACAGCAATTTGCAGACGAAGTCCTGAAAGGAAAATATGAATACGTGATCAGCACCCATGTTGATAAAAATCATATTCATAACCATATCATCTTCAACGCTGCAAGCTTTGTTGATCATCACAAGTATGTTTCTAATAAGCGGAGCTACCATAAACTCTGCAGAATCAGTAATCGTATCTGCCACGAAAATGGACTTGCCACCAGTATGCCAACCGGAGAAAAAGGCAAAAGTTATAAGGAGAACATGGAATATCATCGTGGCACCAGTTGGAAAGCCAAGCTACGTGTTGCAGTTGATAAGGCAATCTGGACTTCCATTAACTATGAAGAATTTCTACAAAAAATGCAGTTAGCCGGATATGAAGTCCGCCAAGGAAAACACCTGTCCTTCCGTGCACCGGAGCAGAAGAATTTCACTTATATGAAATCTCTCGGAAGCTATTATTCAGAAGAAAATGTCCGCATCCGCCTAGCTAAAAATCGTAACAAAGTGAAAACTCCGAAGCATCTGTCCAGAGAAGCTCGCCTGTATATCAATATTTCCACTTATGTTACGACCGGCAATCGAGAAGGATTTGAACGATGGGCAAAGCTCAATAATCTGAAAGAGGCAGCCCGCACCTTTAACTATCTTTCCGAAAATAACCTGTTGAATTATGAGGATTTCAAGCAGCATGTATCTGACATTGAAGTTTCTGTGAAAGTTACCGACCAAAAAATAGCACAAATTAACAGTGATCTGAACAAGCAGAAAGTCATTCAGAAACACTGCGATTCTTACCGGCTCTGCCGAAAAGTGATTGAGGATTGCAAATCTGCTAAAAATCCAAAAGATTACCGTACCAAGCATCAGGCAGAATACCAGCTCCACGATTCACTAAAAAAAGAGCTTCAGGATCTCG
>NZ_CABVDF010000328.1:0-2222 GCF_902497045.1 uncultured Blautia sp.
TTAATAATAACGACTGCATGACTGGCGGAAAGCAGGATTTACCTGTGGGGAGTGCAGTAAGTGTTTAGCCGACCGCCTGGGCAGCCTGAAATACAGACTACCCAGGCGGTTATTTGCGTTTCAGAGCTATAATGTTTATTACAAAAAGAGAATTTCTACCAAGAAAAAGGAGATCAGACGATGGAAATGATATCACTGGAAAATGAACTGAAAAACAATTCTTATCCGGGAAGAGGAATTATCCTGGGCCGCACCGCTGACGGAACGAAGGCAGTGGCAGCTTACTTTATCATGGGAAGAAGTGAGAACAGCAGAAATCGTGTGTTTGTAACAGAAGGAGAAGGAATCCGCACACAGGCATTTGATCCTTCCAAGCTGACTGATCCAAGCCTGATCATTTATGCTCCGGTTCGTGTACTTGGAAATAAGACGATTGTTACAAATGGAGATCAGACAGATACGATTTATGAAGGTATGGACAAACAGATGACTTTTGAACAGTCATTAAGATGTCGTGAATTTGAGCCGGACGGACCAAACTATACACCTCGTATATCCGGTGTTATGCATATTGAAAATGGAAATTACAGCTATGCAATGTCTATTCTGAAAAGTAATAATGGCAACCCGGATGCATGTCTCCGTTATACTTATGCTTACGAAAAAGCTGCTGCAGGTGAAGGACGTTTTATTCATACCTATAAATGTGATGGAAATCCACTTCCAAGCTTTGAAGGAGAGCCTAAGCTGGTAAGCATTCCGGACGATATGAAGGAATTTACAGATCTTCTGTGGAACAGTCTTAATGAGGAAAATAAGGTTTCCCTTTTTGTGCGTTATATTGATATTGAAACCGGAAAATATGAGACTGCGATTGTAAATAAAAACAAATAAGGAGGATGCAGGTAATGAATGAATTACAGTTAAAATACGGATGTAACCCAAATCAGAAACCATCCAGAATCTTTATGAATGACGGAAGTGAGCTTCCGATCAAGGTACTTTCCGGAAGACCGGGATATATTAATTTCCTGGATGCGTTTAATGGCTGGCAGCTGGTAAGAGATCTGAAAAAAGCAACCGGACTTGCTGCGGCAACATCCTTTAAGCATGTTTCTCCTGCAGGCGCTTCTGTGGGACTTCCGCTTACAGAAACCCTTGCTAAAATCTATTGGGTGGATGATATGAACTGGAAAGAGTTTTCTCCGATCGCCTGTGCGTATGCGAGAGCAAGAGGAGCCGACCGTATGTCTTCCTTTGGAGATTTTATTTCTCTTTCTGATGTATGCGATAAAGATACGGCTCTTCTTATTAAGAGAGAGGTTTCTGACGGTGTGATCGCTCCGGGATATACAGAAGAAGCTCTGGAAATCCTGAAAGCTAAGAAAAAAGGAAACTACAATGTTATTGAGATCGATCCTGATTTTGTACCGGCTCCGCTGGAACATAAAGAAGTATTTGGTGTGACATTTGAGCAGGGAAGACAGGAACTTGAGATCAATGATGAGCTGATCGCCAATATTGTAACAGATAATAAAGAGCTTTCTGAGGAAGCAAAACGTGATATGAAAATTTCTCTGATCGTTCTGAAATACACACAGTCCAATTCCGTATGCTTTGTTAAGGACGGACAGGCTATCGGCGTAGGCGCCGGACAGCAGTCTCGTGTACATTGTACCAGACTGGCCGGACAGAAGGCTGACAACTGGTTCCTTCGTCAGAGTCCCCAGGTTCTGAACCTTCCGTTTAAAGAGGGAATCAGCCGTGCAGAGAGAGACAATGCTATTGATGTATATATCGGTGAGGAATATATGGATGTTCTTGCAGACGGCGCATGGGAACGTATCTTTACAGAAAAACCTGAGGTGTTTACAAGAGAGGCAAAACGTGCATGGCTGGATCAGCTTACAGATGTAACTCTTGGCTCAGATGCTTTCTTCCCATTCAGTGATAATATTGAAAGAGCACATAAAAGCGGTGTAAAATATATTGCACAGCCGGGTGGATCCGTAAGAGATGAGGATGTGATCGCAACCTGCAATAAGTATGGAATGGCAATGGCATTTACAGGCATCAGACTGTTCCATCATTAATAAAATGGAGACAGTGGTTATTGTCTGCAGCGCTATATAAAAAAGAGTTCAGGGTTGACCTGGACTCTTTCTTTTTGTTAGGGCAAGGCCCTGTTTTACATTGTGAAGTTTTTCGTTGATCCGAAAAAC
>NZ_CABVDF010000329.1:0-2214 GCF_902497045.1 uncultured Blautia sp.
ATAATCTGGATATGACATTTGGAGAGTTCTGGAAGCTGTATACAGAGGATGTCAAGCCGAGGGTTAAGTTGAACACTTGGCTGACTAAGGAGAATATAGTTGAAAAGAAGATACTTCCATATTTCAAGAATCTTAAGATGAATGAAATAACTCCTGCGGATGTGCGTAAATGGCAGAATGAAATGCTTGCCCTAAAGGATACGGAAGGGAAGCCATACTCGCAGACTTACAGGAAGACAATGCACAATACGTTGAGTACCATATTTAACCATGCGTGCAGGTTTTATAATCTGAAATCAAATCCGGCAAGACAGGCTGGAAATATGGGGAAAGAAGAATACAAGGAAATGCTCTTTTGGACAACTGGGGAATACAAGAAATTTTCGGAAGTAGTTATTGATAAGCCGGTTTCATTTTATGCATTTGAAATGCTGTACTGGACAGGAATGCGAATGGGAGAGCTTCTTGCACTTACGATGGCAGACTTTGACTTTGAAAAGAATACAGTCCGTATTAACAAATCATATCAGAGACTGCAGGGACAGGATTATATTACTTCTCCAAAAACAGCAAAGAGTAACAGGACGATTAAACTTTCAAATTTTCTTGCGGAGGAGATGCAGGAATATTTTGCAATGCTTTATGACCAGGCTCCGACGGACAGAATATTTCAGGTGACAAAGAGCTTTCTTCATCATGAAATGGAGAGAGGTTCGGAAGCAGCAAGAGTAAAGAAGATACGAATCCATGATCTGAGGCATTCGCACATTTCACATCTGATTGACCTCGGGTTTTCCGCAGTTGCGATAGCTGACAGGGTTGGACATGAGAGCATTGATATCACATATCGTTATTCACATTTGTTCCCATCTAAGCAGGTGGCAATGGCTGATACATTGGATGCTGTAAATGCCAGCTTTGATGACTGCGAAGAAGTGGATGATGATATTGATATGGAAGCTGATAAGCCAGAGCGGGATAAGGCAGAACCTATGATTGATCTAGATGCTGTCATGGTAGCAAAAGATTCAGGAGAAAATGTTGCAGGTAATGCGGGAAAAGTAGATGATGCAAATGCAAAGGTAGTCAGTATCGGACAGTACAGGGCAGGATAATAATCATGACATTGATGTGGAAGGAGTGCATATTATATGAGCGAAAAAAGGCTGGATGCCAAGAACAGATGGAGAAATGTTGTTGTAGCATTTCGTATGTCACCAGAGGAAGCAAAGGAATTGAATGTAAAGGTTTCCTTAAGCGGTCTCTCAAAGCAGGACTATATCATTCAATGCCTGTTGAAACATGAAATCAGAGTGGTTGGTGGAATGAAGGTTGCGAGAAAAGTCAGAATTCATCTTGATACGATTCTGGAAGAACTGCAGTCACTTGATGATTCAGACAGGAATGTGGACATTGAGGAACTTCTGGTTCCGTTAAGACATGTGCTTGATATTTTAGATGGTGATGAGAAAGGTGGTAACTACAATGAGTAAAACGACATTTGAAAAGCTTGGAATTCCATATGAGAAAAGAGATGGGATTTTTTATCCGGTACTTGTGGCAGGAACAGAGCAGGCAGATATTGATGCAGGAAAGTATGGGTGCATGTGGATTAAGTATATGAAGGATGAATATCCTGTCAGATACAGAAGTCTTGTCAGATTTGCAGAGCTTGAGGAAAGAGCAGCAGAAGTAAATGAAACAGCATATGAGCTGCTTGATGATGTTGAAAATTCATGGCTGAAAAAGCATAAACCGAAAAATCCTGGTTCTTTCACAGAACAGCTACAGCTACGGACACAGGCAAGAATGATGGCTGAAGAGATTGTTCTTGCAGATGTGGTAATGCAGTTTCACTAGAATGCATTCTAAAAAAGTGGGGGCGGAAAGTGCCGTCAAAATGCAAAAGTGGGGGCAGAAAGCGCCACCAAAATGGCAAAGTGACGGCAAAAAGCGCCGCCGCTCAAATCGGGATGAAAAAAGGGTGGTGGCAAAAAGTGCCGTCAAAACATGAAAGTGGGGGCAGAAAGTGCCACCAAAACTGCAAAATGGTGGCAAAATACAGTGGTTTTTGCACAAAGTGGTGGAATAAAAACCACCATATTAGTAATTGTAGTGGAACTTTAACCACCACATATCATATATCGGGTGCAGGAACTCCTGCCAAGACGAAAAAGATGTAAACGCTTATGGCGTTTATATTTTTTCGGGAAA
>NZ_CABVDF010000330.1:0-2212 GCF_902497045.1 uncultured Blautia sp.
AACAAAACCCGAAAGTTCTGGTAAACCAGTTCTTTCGGGTTTTGCGGATCACAGCTTCTTTTCTGAAGCGCAGATAATTTTTATTTCTCGTACTCTACAACCACTGTTTCTCCTGGAACTGCCGCTCCGGCATGAGAAGTAACTCCTTTAATGTCGTCCATATTTGTAATGATCATAGGAGTAACACAGCTGTAGCCTTTGCCTTTAATAAAGTCCATATCAAATTCCATCAGAAGATCGCCCTTTTTCACAGACGCCCCCTGGGCAACTTTTTCTGTATAGCCTTCTCCTTTCAGTGCAACCGTATCCATTCCAACATGGATCAGAAGTTCCAGACCGTCTGCGGTAGTGATGCCGATGGCATGCTTTGTATCAGCGATCATAGACACTGTTCCGTCTGCCGGGCTGTATACCCTGCCTTCTGCCGGCTCAATAGCGATTCCGTCACCCAGAATTTTCTGAGCAAACATAGGATCTGCAATATTTTCCAGAAGGACTGCCTCTCCTTTCAGAGGAGCGTAAAGCTTATTGTTCTTTTCTTTTTTTCCAAATAACCCTTTAAACATAAAAAGACCTCTCTTTCCAAAAAGGAGGATGCCTGTGCACCCTCCCTTTTATTATGTAAATTATTTACACAGTTTTTTAAATTCATCCGCTACAAACTGTACCTGTGTTCCAATGATAACCTGTACGTTTGTTTTGCTTGGACGGATAACACCTGCAACACCTGCTGCTTTGATCTTTTTCTCATCAACCTGTGTGTAGTCTTTGATCTCAAGACGAAGTCTTGTGATGCAGTTGTCAATTGTAGCTACGTTCTGTGCACCGCCAACGCCCTCAAGGATTGCTTTTGCAACTGCTGTGAAGTCATTGTTTGCAAGAACAACTTTTGTTTCATCTTCGTCGTCATCTTCACGTCCCGGAGTTTTCAGATCGAATTTAACGATCGCGAAACGGAATACTACGTAGAATACGATAAATGCTGCGATTCCAAGCGGAATGATCAGCCATGTCTTAGCTGCTGCCGGCAGAGATGCGGAGAACAGAAGGTCTGTTGCACCAGCAGAGAAAGAGAATCCTGCACGGAAGCCAAGAGCTACTGTAATAAATGTAAAAATACCATAAAGCAGAGCATAGATTACATACAGTACAGGAGCAAGGAACATGAAACCAAATTCGAACGGCTCAGTAACACCGCAGATAAATGCACAAACTGCTGCGGAAGCTACAAGACCGATAGCAACTTTTTTCTTGTTGCTCTTAGCTGTGTGGATCATAGCAAGTGCTGCACCCGGGATACCAAACATCATACATGGGAAGAATCCTGACATGTACATACCAAGGCTCCATGTAACATCTGCAGATGTTTCGCCTGCCCAGAAGTGTGTAAGGTCACCAAGACCAATGGTATCAAACCAGAATACGTTGTTCAGAGCGTGATGAAGTCCGGTCGGGATCAGCAGACGGTTCAGGAATGCATAGATACCTGCACCAAGAGCACCCATGTTGGCAATACCTTTACCAACTGCAACCAGTCCGCCGAAGATCAGCGGCCATACAAACAGCAGAACTGCGGAAACAACGATGGAAACAACACCTGCAACCATTGCAACGCTGCGTTTTCCACTGAAGAATGCCAGCCAGTTCGGAAGTCTTGTGTTTTTGAATTTGTTGTAGCATGTAGCACCGATCACACCGGCAAGGATACCGATGAACGGGTTAGCGATTTTCTGGAAAGCCAGAAGCTGTGTCTGGTTCTCAGCAACGCCAGGTCTGATAACAGTTACAACACCTTCGCTGAGAAGAGTTGTGATCATCAGCCAGGAAGCAAGTGCTGCAAGACCTGCAGTACCGTCGTGGTCATCAGACATGCCCACACCTACACCAATTGCAAACAGAAGTGCCATGTTGTCGATCAGGGCACCGCCTGCTTTTACCAGGAACAGACCAATGGTAGGAATGAGACCAGAGATCTCACCACCCTGCATAGTTGCCGGACACATCAGATATCCAATACCCATAAGGATACCACAGATCGGCAGACATGCAACTGGAAGCATAAGAGCTTTACCCAATTTTTGAAGCCATTTCATCATAGTATGAATCCTCCTTCTTACTTTTCGTTTGTGGACACTGCATTTTATGCATATTCCACAAATCCCCTAGTTCTCCATTACTCTAACAGATAATATTCACTAAGTCCATATATTTT
>NZ_CABVDF010000331.1:0-2204 GCF_902497045.1 uncultured Blautia sp.
ACTATTTTTTCTTGACAAAACCTCGGTGTCGTGTTAGGCTATACTCAATTAATAATTTAATACATAAATGCGTTGATAAGGAACAGTACATAAGGACTGAAGCCCAGAGAGCTGTCGGGTGGTGAGAGACAGTGGAAGGAAATTATGGAACTCGCCTTGGAGCATCTGCCTGAACTTCTTTAGGAAAAGTAGGTGCAGACGGTAGCCACCGTTATCAGGAAAGGGTATAAGAATGTTTTGTGCTGGATTATAGATGTTCCGTACCCGCTGAGTGTATGAAGTTATTCATAAAAAAGAGTGGTACCGCGAGGATATAAATCTTTCGTCTCTTAGAAAATAGTAAGAGGCGGAAGATTTTTTTTACTAAGAAAGCAGTATGTTTTGTACGGACTTTTTCAGTGAACAGCAAATGTGCTGCTGTGCTCCTTAGGGAGACGCTTATGTGTATAGGAAATTGGAGGGAAAGCAATGAAAAATGTATCAAAGTATCATAGACAGTATTATATGCCGCCTGTTAAATGTACAAAGTGGACAGAAAAAGAATATGTAGATAAGGCACCTATATGGTGCAGTGTTGATCTTAGAGATGGAAATCAGGCGTTGGTGATACCAATGAGCCTGGAGCAGAAAATAAAATTTTTTAAACTGCTTGTGAAAATTGGATTTAAGGAGATTGAGGTTGGTTTTCCTGCTGCTTCTGAAACGGAGTATGTATTTCTTAGAACTTTGATAGAGCAGAATCTGATTCCGGACGATGTGACTATACAGGTTCTTACTCAGGCAAGAGAGCATATTATCCGTAAAACTTTTGAGGCAGTAAAGGGAGCGCCAAAAGCTATTATCCATGTATATAATTCCACTTCTGTTGCACAGAGAGAACAGGTGTTTAAAAAATCAAAGGAAGAAATTATTCAGATAGCCGTAGAAGGTGCAAAACTTCTGAAAAAACTGGCAGAGGAGACAGAAGGTAATTTTCAGTTTGAATATAGTCCGGAAAGCTTTACAGGAACTGAACCGGAGTATGCGCTGGAAGTTTGTAATGCAGTTCTTGATGTATGGCAGCCAACTCCGGATAATAAATGTATCATTAACCTTCCGGTGACGGTACAGCTTTCCATGCCGCATGTTTATGCCAGTCAAATAGAATATATGAGTGAAAATATGAAATACAGAGAGAATGTGATCCTTTCTCAGCATCCTCATAATGACCGTGGGTGTGGCGTGGCAGATGCGGAAATGGGACTTTTGGCAGGTTCAGACAGAGTAGAGGGCACACTTTTTGGAAATGGAGAGCGTACTGGAAATGTAGATATTGTAACACTTGCAATGAATATGTATTCTCAGGGAGTAGATCCGGAGCTTGATTTTTCTGATATGTCTTATATCAGCGAGGTATATGAAGAATGTACCGGAATGAAGGTGGATGAAAGAAGTCCATACAGCGGAGCGCTTGTATTTGCTGCATTTTCCGGCTCTCACCAGGATGCGATTGCCAAAGGAATGCACTGGAGAGAGGAAAAAGATCCCAGCCGCTGGACAGTTCCGTATCTTCCAATCGATCCGACTGACGTGGGAAGAAACTATGATGCTGACGTAATCCGTATCAACAGCCAGTCTGGAAAGGGTGGTGTGGGCTATATTCTGGAGACCAAATATGGTCTGAATCTTCCTGCCAAAATGCGGGAAGCTATGGGCTATGCGGCTAAAGCTGTTTCAGATCATAATCATAAGGAACTGCGTCCTGAGGAAATCTTCAGTCTTTTCAAACAAACCTTTGAAAATGTAAAAGAACCATATAGTATCAAGGAAGTACATTTCCAGCAGAAAGAAAGTGGAATTGTTACACAGGTAACTTCCTGTTTTAATGGAAAAACAATTACTACAGAAGCATCTGGAAACGGACGACTTAATGCAGTCAGCAATGCATTGAAAAAGGCTTATGAACTGAAGTTTAATCTGGTTACTTATCAGGAGCATGCGCTGGAAAAAAGTTCCAGTTCAAAGGCGATTGCATATGTGGGAATACAGAAACCTGACGGAAGCCTTTCATGGGGAGCCGGAGTGGATCCGGATATTATCCACGCATCTATTGATGCGCTGATTACAGCAATCAATAATCGGTAAGCCGAAAAATCTGTCAGTTAAGAAAGCTTCAAAAAGGCAGCTCGTCAGGAGCTGTCTTTTTGTGATATAAAAATATAGAT
>NZ_CABVDF010000332.1:0-2196 GCF_902497045.1 uncultured Blautia sp.
CTCCCTGCTCAATCTGAATGTCCACCTGATTGACCGCTTTGACCTGATTCTCACCTGCGCCATAAAACTTACAAAGCTGCTTGGTTTCTAATATCACACTCATGTGCTGCCTCCTTTTCAATTCTGTAAAACGTACCTTTTCAACACGCTTTCTTTGCCTGTTTATATATTTGGTCATTTTTCAACCTACATCCAAATTGTATCAGGACAATCTTTCATTTCACTTTCAAAAAACGAGCAGAAGTCTTACAGAATTGTAAGATTTCTGCCCACTTAAAATTTAACCAACATATGGTAATTGAATCACAAACGTGCTTCCTTTTTTCTTTTTGCCGGAGGTTACCGTAATCGTACCTGCGTGTTTTTCGATAATTTCTCTCGATAGAAAAAGTCCGATTCCTGTACCACTCTTTTCCATGACCTCCTTGGAACTTCCTCTGTAAAATCGTTGAAAAATTTTGTGATACTCATTCTGCGGAATACCAATTCCCTGATCCTCAATTTCCATTCTTACAAGATCGTTTCTTTTTTGTAACCGGATAAATATTTTTGAACCACACGGACTGTACTTGACCGCATTATCCAGAACGTTGATCACAGCTTCACCAAGCCACCTTTTATCCTGCATAATCGTGCATGTTTCCAGCTCTTTTTCATAGTCAAAAACGAATTCAATTTCTTTCTCATCCGCTTTAGGATAAGTGCGGTTCACAGCAGATATGACAGTATCCATAAGCGGAAGTTTTTTCTTATTAATCTGAATCAGTCCAGTTTCCATCTTGGATATTTCAAGAAGCGACTGCAATAATGTCTCCAGTCCATCCAGAGCACTCCGACAACGGATACGAAACTCCTCCTGTTCTGTGGCACTTAAGTCATTCTGCATCAGCACACTAAAACATGTATCCAAAGCTGCAACCGGTGTCTTTAACTGGTGAGAAATATCAGAAACCATTTCTTTCGTGTTCTCCTTTTCTGCCCTTGCTTCTTCCTTTATCAACTGAATATGATGTCCGATTGCTTCAAGCTGGTCATTCAATTTTTCCAGTTCTGCATGATTTTCCGTTTTCAGTAAATCATCAAATTTATTTTCACGGAATCTGATCAGAATTTCTTCCAACTGGTCTAAAATTTTCTGATGACACGCATCTTCTTTTTTCTTCCAATAAAGTAAAAAAGTCAAAAGAAGCACGCATATCACAGTGCTTACAGCACCGGTCACCATAACCTGATGCCGGAATTGCGAATAAAATGCATTCCCTTTATTCCCCCAGTATCCATATTGCTCCAATAATCGCCTTCCCTGTTCGTTAGTTTCAATATCCTTATCCTTAAGCAATTCCGAAACAGCATCCAGCCCGGAAAATTCTTCCTTTGCAGCAATCTCTGTCATAAGATTCATTTTATATTTATAATCTTCATAAAACACATACGTGGTAAAGCAATTTAATATTGCAAACAATAATATGACAGGTAATACCAAGGAGAGCACTACTGTAATCTTCTTGCGATATCTCTTTGTCACTGCCTTACCTCCTGATTCCATATATACCCAAGACCTCTGATATTCTTTATATAGACCGGTGCAGCCGGATTGTCTTCGATTTTCTCACGGAGTCTTCTGATATTGACAGCGATTGTATTTTCATCCACAAAATCCCCTTCCAGATCAAACACATTTTCCAATATTTGTGTTTTTGAAAGAATCTGTTTCGGATTCTGAAGAAAAAAAGTCAGCATTTTCAACTCCGTTTTTGTCAGACTGATTTCACGACTCTTTATCAGGACTTTCATTTCTCCTGCGATAAATACGATATCTCCCGAAATCATCTTTCCGGCTTCCGTTTTCTCCTGTCTGCGGCGGAAATGTGCTTCTATTTTCAAAAGAAGTACCGAAAGACTAAACGGCTTTGTAATATAATCATCTGCCCCTGCTTCATATCCCATGACCTGATCCATCTCCTGATCTAGTGCTGTAAGACAGATAATGTATGTATTATAATTGCATCTCATCCACCTTACAAATTCCAGTCCATTCCCATCCGGAAGATTCACATCACAAATGGTAACATCCACATTATTATCACTTGCAATTCTTTTCGCTTTTTTCACTGATTCTGCTGAAAAAACCTCATATCCGGATTTTTTCAGTGAGAATGTAATTCCACGATTTAAATTTTCATCATCTTCAACCAC
>NZ_CABVDF010000333.1:0-2187 GCF_902497045.1 uncultured Blautia sp.
AAAAAAGAGCGAGATGTTATACTATAACCAAGAGGGATTTAGGAAATCCGTATATTGTAAAAATATTAATCGAGGGTCAGTATGAAAAAAGAAAGCGGAGGAGCTACTATTAAAGATGTTGCCAGGGAAACAAATCTGGCTATATCAACCATATCCAAATATATGAATGGAGGCAGGGTAAGGAAAAAAAATCAGGAGCTTATTGATGCCGCTGTCCGGAAACTGCATTATTTTCCAAATAATACAGCGAGATGGCTTAGAACCAGCAAATCTTATAGGATCGGAGTTGTATCAGGTATTGTAAATAGTCCTCATACCTCATCTATCCTGAATGAGATTGAGAAATACCTTCGGAATCAGGGATATTCCGTATCGTTTTTTAGTTTTGATATAAATCTGATAGATAAAAATCTCGATAAAACAAAGGGATATATTAGATACATGATAGAAAATGGTATGGACGGAATGCTCCTTACAATCCCGGGGAATTGTAATGGTAATCTGCAGCTTCCTGAAGACCTGGAGATACCGGTGGTCACGATTGAAGAAAACAGTGGTGTGATTCAGGGAGACTGTGTGCAGACAAGCTGTACTATAGGGGCTTATGAGATGACAGAGTATCTGATCAATCATGGACATCGGAAAATTGCTATTATTGAGGGGCGAAAAAATTCTCTTACAGCAGAAGAGAGAATGAGAGGGTATTACAGAGCCATGGAGGATTATGGAGTAGCGGTACAGCCGGAATATGTAGTTCGGGGAGAGTATAAGTATCAGGGAGGTTACAGAGGGATACATGAATTATGGAAACTGAAAGACAGGCCTACGGCTGTGTTTTCCACAAATTATGATATGAGTATGGGCGCTATGGAAGCTGTTTATGACTTGGGGATACAGATTCCGGAGGAATTATCAATGGTAGTTTTTGATGATTTTGAGTTATCTGTGATGGTAAAGCCAAAGCTTACTTCTGTGCGTCAGCCTCTGGTGGAGATAGCAGATGCTGCCTGTCAGCTTTTGATACGAAGGATACATGGGGATTATAGTGACTATCCGAGAAGGATTCGACTGAAACCTTTTTGTGTTTATCGTGATTCAGTGTGTGATCTGAATAGAAAAGAAAAAAATCCAGAAGAATAAAGATTTAAAAATGGGATTGCTGTTCTGTTGAATGGCAATCCCATTTTTTCAAAAAGAAGTTTCTTCTGTTTATCTTCCGGCGTGAAGATTTCGTACAGACTTGCCGGAATGGAATTCTACATTTATGATTTCTGTAACAGGAAAATTACTGTAGTCACCGGAAATGCGCTGCATCAGAAGCTCAGAGGCTCTGATTCCAATAGAAGTCAGATCCTGGGCTACACAGGTCATAGAAGTATGCATGGCACGAAAGAGAGGATCGTTGTCAAAGCAGACCAGAGAAATATCATCCGGAACATTCAGTCCTAATAAATTAACAGCGGACAGCCCTCCCATGGCTGAAATATAATTTGTGAAAAACACAGCGGTAGGAGGATCTGGAGCATTCAGAAGCTGATATAGCCGTTGTTTATTTTCTTGTATGACATCTTTGGTTTCTTTGAAAACAAAAGGTTCGGCGCAGGGAAAACAGGTTTCAAGATTAATGCCGTGACGCGAATATACATCTTTTACAGCCTGTATCCGGACTTCTATCGTATGAGAATTAATGGCCTGATCCAGGATACATATATTAGTGTGCCCATTTTGAAAAAGGTGTTCTGCAAGAAGGGCGCTGCCTCCATAATTATCGGAAAGAACACAGTCAACAGGATAATCCTGTATCATGGTGGGAAGCTGATCCAGTATGATAACAGGAATACCTGCATTTTGAAGAAGCTGGTAATAATGATCACAATTGTTAAAAGGAAGCATAATCAGGCCTTCAAAATTCTGGGAAATAATGTCCCGGATTACATTCTTTTCCAGTTCCATATCAAAAGAATAAGATCGGGTGATAACAGTATACTGCTGGCTGGCAAAATAATGGGATATGATTCCGATTACAGATCCCCAGAAATAATTTCCAAGATCAGAAATAAGAATACCGATGGTTCTTGTTTTTTTTGAGCGGAGGATCTGGGCAGAACGATTCGGCCGATATCCTAATTTTTTTATGGCGGCCTCAATAAGTATACGATTGTTTTCCTGTATTTTTATATTATTTAG
>NZ_CABVDF010000334.1:0-2138 GCF_902497045.1 uncultured Blautia sp.
ATAGATTTGCTAGTTCTATTATAACGTTTCCCTACAAAAAAAGCCAGTACATATCAATATGATATATACCGGCCTGATGCATTATTTTTTATAAATAAAATTGCTGTATTCTGGATTATCTATATTAGAGGAATCGATCCACGCCGGTTTCAGAAGATCTGTTTCTTCTGACTTCTGTACACCATCTGAATCTGTCATATGAGCAGCTGCCAAAATAGTCTGATATCCCATTTCATATGGATCCTGGGATACAATTCCAAGCTCTCTTCCATCCTTTACTGCAGCCTGCTGTTTTGTAGTTGCATCCACTCCAATCATAACAGGGAGCTGTTCGTCTGTCTGTTCCAACGAGAGATAAAGATCAGACATGTCTGCATTTGTACAGTATACACCATCTGCCTCAGGATGTTTCTTCAATGCGTCCTGCATAGCCGCATTCATATCTTCAACTTCATCTGCATAAAGTTCTTCCAAAATGTTCATTTCCGAATACTCTGCAATTGCATTCTTAAATCCGTCTACACGCTTTTGATTGCTCTGTGTTTTTCCCTGAGCTGCAAAAATAAGAATATCGCCCTGCTGTTCCAGAGCTTCTGCCATCTTCTCACCGGCAATCTCACCGACTCTGTCATTATCTGTACCATAAAAATCTGCAATAAGCTGGTCATCGCTGACATTGGAATCAAATACGATCACCGGAATGTCATTCTCTGCTGCAGTTTCCAACTGTGCCAAACAGGAATTCATATCACTGGCTGATAAACATAATACTGCAGGATTCTCTGAAATTACCGCATCCAGAGTATTAACCTGCTCTTCTACATTTAGCTCATCTGACGGTCCTTCAAATGTCATTTTAATCTGATCATTGGATTTCAGTCCATATGCTTCATTAATATCTTTAACCGCCGCATCCATTCCCTGATGAACCATGTCCCAAAATTCACCACTGACGCATTTGCTCACTACTGCAATTCTGCTTCCTGGCAAAACCGGAACCGATGTATCAATCTGAACAGCTGTTTCTTCGCTGCTTTGTTCTGTCTCATCTTCTGTCCGCACACTTGCTATAACCAATTCACCAAGACTTCCGCTTTTAACAGCAATTCCCCCTGCCAGGATTACACCTGTCAAAACAACTGCTGCTGCCGCCGCTTTCTTCATTACCCTTCTCCTCTCCTATGACCTGTATGTGCATCCAATCTTTTACTAGTTAAGTCACCTTATCACATTTTACATTTAACGTCCATACTTTTCATAGTTTTTTCATGAATTTGGGCAAAGTTTTACATTTTTCTTCAAAATAAAACTGTTCTCTGCATACATTCAAAGCTTGGAAAATCCTTCAAATGCCGCACCTTCAGGTTTCACGGAAAACTCCATCTTTTTGTTGGTTTTAGGATGACAAAAACACAGATAACAGGAACAAAGTCCCAATGAAAGTCCTGATTCATCTGTAGGATTGTACTTTCGATCTCCAATAAGAGGCATTCCGGCATGACTCATTTGTACGCGGATCTGATGATGTCGTCCGGTATCAAGTTTTATTTTTATCAGATATCGAAATCCCGAAGAGGTTCTTTCATCCGGTATTTTTTCTATAAATTCATACTCTAAAATCGCTTTTTTAGCCCCTTTTGTTTTTTCACTTACCACCGCAGACATGTTTTTTCTTCCATCTTTCAAAAGATAGTCTGTCAGTGTATCTTTTTCGGACCTGCACTGATCTGTAACTGCCAGATATATTTTTCCAAAGCCGCCGTTGGTCAGCTGCTGATTCAGCTTTGCTGCAGCCTGAGATGTTTTTGCAAATACAATAGCCCCCTCTACCGGAAGATCCAGTCTATGGATCACTCCCAGCCATGGCACATTGGAACAATTCTTTGCATACAGATAATTTTTCAGAGCATTTTCCATATCTATACTTCCTATTCTGGAATTCTGTACTGCAATTCCTGCCGGTTTATGGCAGACCAATATCTCTTTATCTTCATACAAAATACAATCTTCTATCTTTTTATTCCACATAAAAAAGACTCTCCTTTTGTGTTTCTGTGGAGAGTATACCTTAAAAACATATAGATAGCAAGAACGACGGCCATCACTTTTTACTACATTTTCAAAAATGATGACCGTCT
>NZ_CABVDF010000335.1:0-2126 GCF_902497045.1 uncultured Blautia sp.
AACAAAAATAATAAGTTGTTTATACTGTTCGTATCCTTGCTATTTTTCCCCAAAATGACTAAAATAAAAGACAATAATTGTTCTTAAGGAGGTATGATTTCCATGCGGCATTCTGCTGATCTTAAAGATCTGCTGCACTCCATCCACAGAAAAAGCTATCCGACTTATAAATCTCTGCGTGGAGAGTATCAGTTCCGCGACTATATTTTATCTATAGACCATGTACAGGGAGATCCTTTTGCATCTCCTTCCCATATAAGTATCCGGATTCCCCGCAAAACAGCAGGATTTCCGGAAACTTACTGCAAAAACAGTCTTACCAGGATCACTCTCAGCGACTTTCTTACCCGGCAGTTTGAACAGCAGGTCAGCCGCTTTACCTTCCGTGCAAAAGGCTCAGGAAAAAGCGGTCTGCTTTCTGTCAGCCACTGCGGTCAGGAAGTTCTGGAGCGCACTGCCTGCCAGATTACCGACAAGGATATCGTGTCTCGTTTTTTTATCGGCTTTCCTGCCAACGGACGAACCATCAATGCCACAGAGCTGGAAAAGATCCTGTTTGAATTTCTCCCGGTCTGTGTGCAAAAAGCATTCCTTTACAAAAACCTGAATGCAAAAAAACTGGAAGAAGCCATCTTTCTCGCAGAGGATCAGGCCTATATCCGGGAGCAGCTGAAAAGGAATTCTCTGGCTGCCTTTGTGGCAGACGGCTCCATTCTTCCCAGAGAAAGCGGGATATCCTCCCGTCCTATGCAGGATTCCATCCCTTTCCGGTCTCCGGATACTCTTCGGGTCACCATGACTCTTCCCCATAAAGGAAAGATAACCGGAATGGGCGTTCCGGAGGGTATCACCCTGATCGTAGGCGGCGGATATCATGGTAAATCCACTCTTCTCAATGCTTTGGAGCTTGGCGTTTATAACCATGTTCCCGGTGACGGAAGAGAGTATGTGATCACAAATGATACCGCTCTGAAGCTGCGTTCCGAAGACGGCCGTTTTATCAAAGACACAGACATCTCTCTTTTTATCAATGATCTTCCAAATAAAAAAGACACCTCCTGTTTTTCTACAGAAGATGCCAGCGGAAGTACCTCACAGGCTGCCGGGATCATTGAGGGAATGGAAGCAGGAAGTCAGGTGTTTCTTCTGGATGAAGACACCTCTGCCACCAACTTTATGGTACGGGATTCTTTTATGCAGAAGGTGATCGCCAGAGAAAAAGAGCCTATCACTCCGTTTCTGGAACGGGCAGGAGATCTGTACCACAAAGCCGGAATTTCCACCATTCTGGTTGCCGGAAGCTCCGGTGCCTTTTTCCATATTGCAGACACAGTGATCCAGATGGACAGCTATCATCCACTGGATATTACCCCCATGGTAAAAACTCTCTGCAGCCAGTATCCGCTTCCTGAAGCCTCTGCGCCGGAATTTCATTTTCCACAAAGCTTACGGATCATGACAAAAGCAGCTTCTGCAGCTCCCAGATCTCCCCGCAGAGATTCTGACCGGCCGGACAGACTGAAAACAAAAACACATGGAAAAGACGGATTTTCCATAGGCAGGCAGGATGTGGATCTGCGCTATATTGAACAGATTGTGGATACGGAACAGACAGCTTCTTTAAGTCTGCTGCTGAAATATGCTGTGGAACATCTTATTGACGGAAAACGGACGCTTCCGGAGATTGTAAAATATCTGATTAAAGAACTCGATCAGAAGGGACTGGGATTTTTCAGTAACAAGTCTTATATCTCCTGCGGTTATGCCTCACCAAGAGCCCAGGAGATCTACTCCTGTTTTAACCGTTATCGAAGACTATAACAAAATGAATAGCACAGGGAACAAGTCTCCTTCGAACTCCCTAAGTCCCTCAAGCCTTGAGGAACTTGTTCGGCTTTGCGCACCAGATGCAGACTGCCATAGACAGTCATATTCCGCATAAACAAGAAAACTGCCGCTCCCCCGACGATCTTGCCGGGTGGGCGGCTGTCATTGTTTTCTTTTATTTTTTAGGGAAAGGAAAGAGTTCGGCAGCTCTTCCGGCATTGAAGTGCTGCCTGTTCTTAAAGGGGATTACCTTTAAGACACTTATAGCATACAACATAATTGTGATAAGAGTTTGTATA
>NZ_CABVDF010000336.1:0-2095 GCF_902497045.1 uncultured Blautia sp.
TTAAGGTATCTGGGCTAAAAGGTCATAATATCAGTTTTTATAAATTTAAAGGAGAAGATTATCTATGGGAAAGATACATCATGTAGAAAAGCTTACGGACAATCGTTTTGTCAATCTGTATCATGTCAGCGCTACCAGCGTCCATAATACGCCAGTATCTTATTTTGTGGCGTCCAGAGCAAAAGCGGTCAGTGAAATGAAGCTGAAAACAGGAAAAAACAACCCGGACGGAGTTATTATCTACAGTCTGTACGGAGAGAAAAAAGACAAGGTGGTGCTGATCCGTCAGTACCGATATACCCTTGGAGGATATGTATATGAATTTCCGGCAGGTCTGGTGGAGCCGGGAGAAGATTTTCACGAAGGAGCCATCCGGGAAATGTATGAAGAGACAGGACTTACTTTTATGCCTCTTCATGTGGATCCTGCCTTTGAAAAGCCGTATTTTACTACCGTAGGACTTACAGATGAATCCTGCGCCACTGTTTACGGCTATGCGGACGGAGAGATAAGCAAGGCCGCTCAGGAGGACAGTGAGGAGATAGAGGTGGTTCTGGCAGACAGAGAAGAGGTAAGGCGTATTTTGAAGGAAGAACGTGTGGCTATCATGTGCGCTTATATGCTGATGCATTTTCTGAAGGATGAAGAGCCCTTTGGATTTCTGAATGAGGAAATATAGCTTGACAAATACGAGAAAAACATGCTATAGTTTTTATGGTTATAAAAGCTATAGTGTGTTACTCTTCAGGAGGCATTAACTATACATAACGAGAAGTGTTTATGTGTAGTAGTGTCTTTTTTTGTACAAAAAACCGGTTGAAACAGGATACAGCTGCGTATACTCACTTCTTAGATGATAATAAAAATAAGAAGGAGTAGAGTAAGAATGAAAGACAAAATTTTCAGTGTGCTTCAGCGTATAGGACGAAGCTTTATGCTTCCTATCGCCATTCTTCCGGTAGCAGGTCTTCTGCTGGGTATCGGAAGTTCATTTACTAACGCAACCACTATTGAAACTTATGGATTAACAAAAATTCTGGGAGACGGAACCATCCTCCACTATCTTCTCATGATCATGAATAAGGTAGGAAGCGCTGTTTTTGACAACCTGCCTTTGATTTTTGCAGTGGGCGTTGCCATTGGTATGGCAAAAAAAGAAAAAGAGGTTTCCGCTCTTTCTGCAGTAATTGCCTATTTTGTTATGAATACAGCAATCAACGCCATGCTGATCAACAACGGACTGATTCTTGAAAACGGAGAGATTGCAGAAACTGTCCTTGAGGGAACCATTACTTCTGTCTGCGGTATTCAGTCTCTTCAGATGGGTGTATTTGGAGGAATTATTGTAGGACTTGGAGTGGCGGCTCTTCATAACCGTTTTTACAGGATTCAGCTTCCAAATGCTTTGTCTTTCTTTGGAGGCACCAGATTTGTACCGATCATTTCAACAATCGTATATATGCTTGTGGGGATTCTTATGTATTTTGTATGGCCGGCAGTTCAGAATGGCATTTATGCTCTGGGCGGGCTTGTAACAGGCTCCGGTTATGCAGGAACTCTGGTCTTTGGTCTCATTAAAAGAGCGCTGATTCCATTTGGTCTGCATCATGTATTTTATATGCCGTTCTGGCAGACTGCTGTAGGCGGTACCATGGAGGTTGCAGGCCAGATGGTACAGGGCGGACAGAATATCTTTTTTGCACAGCTGGCTGATTCCGCCAATATCGCACATTTCAGTGCAGATGCCACAAGATATTTTTCCGGAGAGTTTATTTTCATGATCTTTGGTCTTCCAGGAGCAGCGCTGGCTATGTATCAGTGCGCGAAACCTGAGAAGAAAAAAGCGGCAGGCGGTCTTCTTCTTTCAGCGGCTCTGGCATGTATGGCCACAGGTATCACTGAGCCTTTGGAATTTTCTTTCCTGTTTGTAGCGCCGGCTCTTTTTGCAGTACAGGTGATTCTTGCAGGATCGGCTTATATGATCGCCCATATGCTGAATGTTGCCGTAGGTCTTACTTTTTCCGGCGGATTTCTTGACTTTTTTCTGTTTGGTATCCTTCAGGGAAATGAAAAGACCAGCTGGCTTCGAGTGATC
>NZ_CABVDF010000337.1:0-2089 GCF_902497045.1 uncultured Blautia sp.
GATGGAGAAAAAAGAAATGTTATATATAGGAAATCATACAACCTCATCCAAGGGATATAAAAAGATGGCGCAGCAGATGATCAAAAACGGAGGAAATACGTTTGCGTTTTTTACCAGAAATCCCCGTGGGGGAAATGCAAAAGCTATTGATGCAAAAGACGTGGAGGAATTTCTGCAGCTGGCAGGAAACCATGGATTTGGAAAGATCGTTGCCCATGCGCCTTATACTATGAATTGCTGTGCGGCCAAAGAAGACCTGAGAGATTTTGCCAGAAATACTATGGCAGATGATCTGAGACGAATGGAATATACACCGGGAAATTATTATAATTTTCATCCGGGAAGTCATGTAGGGCAGGGGGCAGAAGCTGGAATACAAAAGATTGCGGAGATTTTAAATGATGTGCTTACAGAAGAGCAGACGACTACGGTTCTTCTGGAAACCATGGCGGGAAAGGGCTCCGAGGTAGGGAGAAACTTCCAGGAGATCCGTTCCATTCTTGATCTGGTAGAAAAGGATCACAAAATGGGAGTGTGTCTGGACACCTGTCATGTGTGGGACGGTGGTTATGATATTGTCAATGACCTGGACGGGGTGCTGAAAGAATTCGATCAGGTAATCGGTCTTTCGCGTCTGAAGGCAGTCCATCTGAATGACAGCATGAACGGAATGGGAAGCCATAAGGACCGCCATGCAAAGATCGGGGAGGGTGAGATCGGTCTGGAGGCGCTGGTACGTGTAATCCGGCATCCGGCTCTTGCAGAGATTCCTTTCATTTTGGAAACACCAAATGACGATGCAGGTTGGACCAGAGAAATTTCTGTACTTAGAGAAGCCTTTGAAAAACAATGACAGATAAAATGTGAAATGCTCCGGTGTTCCTTTATGCAGGGGATTCTATGACCCAGGAACGCCGGAGCATATATTTTTAAAGCTTTACTTCATTTTTCAGTATCAGCCCATCGCGGAATGCAGCAGCATTCTGAAGAGTTGTTTCCGCAATATTTGTCAGCGCCTCATCAGTAAAAAATCCCTGATGAGAGGTCATGGCTACATTGGGGAAAGACAGAAGTCTCTGGATGGTGGAGCTTTGAAGAATACGTTCAGACATATCCTCATATACAAGCTCTGATTCCTCTTCATAGACGTCAAGACCTACGGCAAAGAATTTATGATCCCGGATTCCAGCGATCAGATCTTCGGTACAGATCAGGCCGCCCCTTGAAGTGTTTACAAGGATCACCCCGTCTTTCATTTTGGCAATAGATTCCTCGTTGATGAGATGATGTGTTTCCTCTGTAAGAGGGCAGTGAAGACTGATCAGATCGCTTGTGCGGAGAAGCTCATCCAGGGATACATACTCCAGAAAATCCAGCTCTTTATTAGGATAAAGGTCGTAGGCGATAACACGCATGCCAAATCCCCTACAGATCCTTGCCATTGCAAGACCGATTTTTCCGGTTCCGACGATTCCGGCAGTTTTATGGAACAAATTGACACCCATAAGCCCGTTCAATGCAAAATTATTTTCCCTGCATTTGATGTATGCTTTGTGGGTGTGGCGGTTGGCAGTAAGAACAAGAGCCATAGCGTGTTCGGCTACTGCTTCCGGGGAATAGCCGGGAACCCGAAGAACCTTGATTCCGTATTTTTCCGCAGTTTTGAGATCCACATTGTTATATCCGGCACAGCGCATCAGAATCAGCTTAATGCCCTGAGTATGAAGGCTTTCCATAACAGGAGTACTGATATCTGCATTTACAAAGGCACAGATTCCGTCGTAGCCTCCTGCAAGTGATGCGGTTTCTTCATAAAGATTGGCTTCGATAAATTTAAATGTGATTCCCGGATATTCCGGGGCAAGCTTATCAAAAAAATGCTGGTCATAGTCTTTTGTACCGTAAAATAATATTTTCATGGCTGCCTCCTTTTCTTTTGGTATATGTATAAGTTAGTTGAAATATACATGGAAAATTCTGGGATGTCAAGGGTTATTTTTCTGACAAATACAGGAAAGGATAGGGTTATTTCTGTAATATAAAGCAGCGTAACTATATAAAAACATCAGAAAGAAGGATAGAAAAATGA
>NZ_CABVDF010000338.1:0-2086 GCF_902497045.1 uncultured Blautia sp.
ATGAAGAGAAGGGAGGTTGAAAAAATTGAAGAAAGAATTAACGAATATCAGCGAGAAGTCCTTGATGGAATTAGAAGATATTGTGAACGAGGAAATGCTTACAATAGAAGATGTCAATAATATGCTGGAGCATACGGATAAGGGAAGAACAAAGCAGACAATCAGAAACTGCGTAACGGTACTTCAAAATGATCCGGTACTGAAAAAAGCGATTAAACGAAATGAGCTTTCCGGAAGAATGGACATTGTAAAAGAGGTGCCATGGGAGCGGAGAAATAACAGTCCTACGGTTACAGATACAGACGAATACAATCTGAAAATGTATCTGGAAGAGCATTATGAAATAACAAGTGAGCGTGTGATCAAAGCGGGAATAGATATTGTTTCCAATGAAAATAAATATCACCCAATCAGAGATTATCTGGAGATCCTGGTTTGGGACGGAATTCCAAGAATAGAAAATATGCTTCCGCATTTTCTGGGAGCAGAAAAGAGCAAATACACAATCGGAGTAATGAAAATGCATATGCTGGCAGCGATTTCAAGAATTTATGAACCGGGAATAAAATATGACATCATGCTGTGTCTGGTTGGAAGTCAGGGAGCCGGAAAGTCCACATTTTTCAAGTATCTGGCGATAAAAGAAGAATGGTTTAGTGACAATCTGGATCATCTGGACGATGAAAATATTTACAGAAAACTGCAGAACCACTGGATTATCGAAATGGGAGAAATGAAGGCAACTATCACAGCAAAGAATATTGAACAGATTAAATCATTTCTGAGCAGACAGAAAGAAACTTACAAAGTACCTTATGAAGTTCACCCGGAAGACAGACCGAGACAGTGTGTATTTTGCGGTACTTCAAATGATCTGAATTTTCTTCCGCTGGACAGAACCGGAAACAGACGATTTGCTCCGGTGATGACAAATATGTCAAAAGCAGAAGTTCATATTCTTGACAATGAGGCAGAGAGCAAAGCCTATATCGAACAGGCCTGGGCAGAGGCAATGGTACTGTATCGACAGGGAAATGTGTTCTTAGGATTTACAAAGGAAATTGAAGAAGAGGCAAAGCGTCTGCAGAAAGAATTTATGCCGGAGGATACCAATGCCGGAATCATACAGGCATTTCTTGATGACTACGATGACGATTATGTATGTACAAGAATTCTGTTTGATGATGCATTGCACCGAACTGGAGAAATGAAACAGTGGGAAGGTAAAGAGATTGCAAATATTATGAACAATGCGATTGAAGGCTGGAAACCACATGGTACACATCGGTTCGGAAAAGAATATGGCATCCAGCGGTCATGGAAACGAATAGAAGGTACTGAGAAAAAAGACAAAGACGAATTCATGGAAGTACCGGAACAATTGAAAATACCGTTTGAGTAAAGATTATTGTAAACGATGTAAACGGAACTTAAAGGAAAAACTTAAAAAGTTAACTTTTAAAATCTTTTAAGCCCTGTTTACAAATTCCGTTTACAGACAGGAATGGAGCAGAAAATAATGAAACAGGGAAGATTAGGATATAACAGCAGTAATGGAAGATATGGATTATTATCATCAGACTTATGGATTGATACAGGATTTCACTGCGGAGAAGGACTGGAAGTGCTGGTAGATGATGAATGGGTACAGACCAGAGTGGAGATGAATTTGGCAAGAGAATGGTATCTGGTAGGGACACCTTATTGTGGAGATCTGGAATATGTGCAGGCGAGGATACCAGAATAAAACAGATCTACGATCCACTTCGGTCGATGCAGAACAGACGTCCATAAGGACGTTATGCCCCCGGCAGGGCGCAAGGGGACTTTTGATGGACGGTACGGCTGTCGAAAGTGCTTTTGCGTTACTTTTGACAAAAGTAACAAAACCGCCGTATCCGGCGAAAATTTCTTAAATATCGCCATAACTGGCGTAAATAAAAATTATGTGCCATGTCTGGCACTCGAGTAGAAAAGAGGTGAGAAAATTTATGATGAAACGGACAATCAGTGGCATGATCGGAGCCGGTTCACTGGCTCATAACAGACGGGATTTTGTAGCAGAAAATGTAGATCCGGACAGAGT
>NZ_CABVDF010000339.1:0-2055 GCF_902497045.1 uncultured Blautia sp.
AATAACGACAGAAAATAAAGTTTTTCTTTACATTACATGATATGTAATGATACAATACATGTAAAATAATGGAAAGGAAAAGCCTATGAGGAACGTGATTGTTTTAACAACAAAAAAAGAACTGGAGATTTATATGAATCCTTCCCGCCAGGAAATTATCAGGGAATTAGGACGGGCGGGAGAGCCGGTGACGCCCAAATATTTATCGGAACGTTTAAAAATTTCACCGTCATCTGTTCAGTTCCATTTGAAAAAACTGGAAGGATTGGGGATAGTACAGCTGGATCATACAGAACAGATACGTGGGATAACAGCACGCTATTTTACACTTGCCGATGCAGACATCAGTATTGGCAGTCATTTGGGCGAATGCAGGCAGGAGAGAGAAGTGATTCTTGAAAATATGGTGCAGAAAGTATTTCAGGGCTGCTGCAGACAGATGAAAGCCTGTCCGGAAATGTCAGCTGAGGAAGTTATGGACAAAGTACCTGCGGATATTGTTACAGGTATTGCTTTTCTTACGGAAGAAGAGTCTCGTGAACTTAGAAAAAATATTATTGAATTTCTGGAAAAACATAACAGAAAGCGTACAGATACCCATCCTTGGGAATATAGTTTTCTTGCATATAAAATGGAGGTGAGTGAATGAATTTCACACTGCGCAGCATTTTCTTTCTGAAAAGTATTGCCACAGGAATACTGATGCCTGTTATGAGCCTGATGATCATGGCAAGAGGGGCAAGCTTAAGTGTCCTGCCTTTTGTAATAGGTACATATTCTCTGGTGGTGATCCTTCTGGAATTTCCAAGTGGGGTATTTTGTGATCTGTTCGGGCGAAAAAAGACATTTGTATTTTCTGTAAGCCTGATGTTGTTTTCTTTTTGTTTCCTGCTGGCTGGTGGTCCTCATGTGTGGGTGCTGTTTATAGCTTTTGCCATCCAGGGAGCCGGAAGAGCTTTTTCATCTGGAAGTCTGGACGCACTTGTGATGCAGCAGAGTATCCAGCTTGGAGGAGATAAGGCGGCAGCCAGAACCAGTGGAGATCTGGGATTTCTGGAAAGTACTGGAATTGCATTGGGAAGTATCGGAGCAGGATTCCTGGGCAGTATTGGAGATATGTATTCTGTAAATCTGGCAGTGATCGTTCTCTGCTATTCGGTGATTCTGCTTTTGACAATTTTTGGGGTAAAAGAAGATCCTGTCCCGGATATGGACCAGTCAAAAGAAAATCAGAGTTTAAAAGAACAGCAGAATGGATTTAAAAAGAAAGAACATTTAAGACCGGGCATCAGACAGTTTGGAAAACAGATGAAAAGCAGCCTTTCTTTTGCCGGGAGATCAAAGGAAGTAAGATTTCTGCTTATCCAGGGATTTTTTACAGGAGTTGCACTTCTTGCAGCGGAAACATACTGGCAGCCCGGACTTTTGCGTCTGATGGAACAGAAAGTGATCTGGCTGTTTGGACTGGTTTCTTTTCTGGGGTTTGGATTTACCGCGCTTGCCAGTCATCTTGCTCCGAAACTGATGGCTGCGCTTTCTGAAAAAAGCAGCCAGATATGGTGGACCTGTCTGTTTGGAACGAAGATGCTTTTTTATCTGGGGATTATACTGATGGGGTGCCTGGTACATCCGTTATTTTTTATTTGTGGATACTTTTTTATTTATTTTGTTCATGGCAGCGGAAACATTATGGAAAATACACTGCTGACAAAAAGTACACCGAAAGAAATGCTGGCCAGTGTGATGTCGTTGTTTTCTCTGATCTTTCAGTCAGGTGCGCTTGCAGCTTCTGGTCTTACCAGTATCATTCTTGCAAAAGCAGATCTGCCAGTAGTCTGGTGGAGCCTTGGAGGCCTGGGGCTTATTGGTGTGTGTATATCCTTTATGACGTTAACAAAAAGAGATTAAGCTATCGTCTGTATCACTTATGAAAAATCCGTTACTGTTCACTCCGTTCACAGCAACGAGCCAAAATTCATTCCAGATTGCCTGCGGCAATGGAATTTTGGCTTGTATGTCTCGGGATTTTGGCATATTCATGCCAAAACACCTCGC
>NZ_CABVDF010000340.1:0-2028 GCF_902497045.1 uncultured Blautia sp.
CATAAATGTGTAAGGCTTCTTCCAAAGTAAGATTTTCGTGGTACTCACCCATAACAGGAAATTCCATACACTCCGCAACATAAAAAGTGATCGTGTCTTCCGGCTGTTTCTGCTCTGGCTGTCTGGTAAAAACAGAAAGTGTTTCTGCATTTTTCAGACGTGAAAGTAATGACTGGGCAGTGACTACATCGCTATCTATATCCGATTCTTCTGTCACCTCAGTCAGCCAGTCTTTTAAACCTGCTGTCTCCTTGTTCAAAATATCCTCTGTGAGTTTCTCAACCTGTTCTTCCCTATTTTCAACGGTATCTTTATATTCATAAGTATCATATTCATAACTAAAATTATCCAAGTCCACTGCGAGTTTCCTGATTTCCTGCTGATCAAGATAGGCTTCCGATTCCTTTATATACTCTGCCAAAGTAATTCTTTCTTCTAAGATTGGGTTAATGTCTACTTTAATGCCTGCTATTGCCATACCATACGAATTCAATTCGTTAAAAAAACTATCCTCTCGAATATTTCCTCGATAAGAAAGCACCACATCAAGATCAGAATCTGCACGATACAGGTCATCTCTGCTTCTGGAACCATGTACTCTCGCCCCAATCAATGTAACTTCATTTTCCAGTCCCATTTCTTCCAGAACAGCTCTTGCATGAAATAAAACTTCATATTCAATTTCTGCCCTGTCCATCCCATTCAATGCTGTTTCACATCTGCCAAGTTCCGAAGTGAATCGAACATCTCCACTGGCCAGCACTTCTTTAGAATGACTGATTACCTTATCCCGAAACTCCCTGTCATCAACTTTTACACATTCAACATCTTCCAATCCTTCATTTTTCAAGCTGGCATACATTGCTTTCTGAATAGAATCTTCTGGATTTCCACAGGCATCTCCTGAAATTTCATGAAGTTCCTGATCATAAACCAGGTATTTATAGCCATCCTCCGTCGGTTGCACTGTTAAATACATACCAGACATTTTAAATTGTACGGTTATTCCCTCATAACTTTTTAATGCCGCTTCCCTGTCATAACCATCAAAAAAAGCCTTTGGGCAAGTACGTTCAAATTGTATCTTCTCCAGTCTCTCTTCTTCTGCATATTCAATTTCTGCATACATTTCTTCATAATCCATCACGCTTGCATCTTCTATCGAAAGTCCTTCATCTTCCAAAATATTCTCCATTGCTTCAGTAATAGAAATAGTCGGATCATCATAAACGCCGCCATCCAGTTCCAGATAATCTTTATCATAGAATGTATAATCATAACCATCTTCTACCGTCTGAATTGTAAAATACTGATCTCCAATCTGGTATGCTATCTCTGTATCATGCACTGCCAGACTGTTTCCTATCTCTTTAAAAGTATTGTATATCTGCGGATTCAGCCATCCTTCCACTTCCTGGCAATCATAAATCAATGTATCTATTCCATTCTTACACTGAATAAAATCAAGACTACCTCGCAACGGTGCTGTATTTTCAATTCCAAGAGCTTTCATTTTATGATTAGGCAGAGAGTAATATGCTCCAAGGGCAGCTCCCAAATCCTTATATCTCTCGATCTTCATCCCACCTTTTGCTGCCAGATCTTCGATCACATAATATTGGTCAATATAATGATTTTCTGGCATTTTCAGGTCAATGCCATTATTTTCTCTGACTTTATGTATCTCGAAAAAGCTGAATTTCTGTTCTTCACCCCGCAGATTCTGTCCGGTCAGTGTCGGCTCCCATGTATCTGTACTGATTGGCTGCTGTTCCATGATTTTCATAACTGTTCCGTCTGCTAAGATGACTGTTGCCTGGTCTGGAAGATCTATCAGGTCATACACCGTTGCACCATTTTCTTCCAGATATTCTGAAATAGCTTCCCTGGCTCCTTCATCAAATCCATGCCAGATGTCCTCTGCCACCAGTGTTCCATTTTCCGATACGATAATATCAGCCACGTCCTGACCGTATTCCTCACTCCGCATCTGGAAGAATCGCTCCCCATGATATGTTTTCATATCCA
>NZ_CABVDF010000341.1:0-1977 GCF_902497045.1 uncultured Blautia sp.
AATAAAACAGTCTCTGTAATGTTGCAGAGAGATTATATAGTTTTTCTGAAACAGATTATTCTGAATTGAAAGGAAAAAACAAATGAAAAAAAATATAAAAAAGCAGATGAAGAAGCAGTATATGCCGGCAGTGATCGTTGCTGGTCTGATTCTTTTGCTGGCGGCGGCCGGTATCGGTGTTCATGTGATCCGGAAATATATTCCGACAAAGGAGCGGATGGATCTGAACGAGTATTATGGACAGACTGCCGAGGGAGAGGCAGTGATCGTCCTTGGAACTAATATTATGGAAGAACGGGCGGTTACTTCTAATGGACAGATATACCTGCCTTTGAAGCTTGTAAATACTTATTTGAATCAGAGATATTACTGGGACAGCGGAAATCAGCAGATCTTATATGCTACTCCTTCTGAACTTCAAAAATATCCGGCTTCTTCTAATGGAGACAGTGATGTATGGATGAAAGATGAAGCGGTATATCTTAGTCTGGCCTTTGTACAGCGGTATACAGATATGGATGTTTATATGGGTGAAGCTCCGTCCAGAGTTATTATCCAGAATCAGTTTCAAAATGTAAATACAGCTTCTGTGCAAAAAGATACATATGTTCGTTACCGCGGAGGCATTAAATCTCCGGTTCTTACTCAGGTAAAAAAAGGTGACACATTAATCTACCTGGAAGAATACGAAGAATGGGTTAAGGCGGCTACTATGGATGGCTACATAGGTTTTGTAAAAAAACGAGATATTTCTTCAGCAGAGGTCAAGAATTTTGAACGAGATTTCAAAATGGAAGAGTATCAGTATCTTTCCATGGAAGATCCTGTGAATCTGTCCTGGCATCAGGTGACATCTACGGAAGCCAATTCCTATTTTGCAGATGCCACAGCAAATGTCAGCGGAGTGAATGTGATTTCTCCTACCTGGTTTTATCTGGCAGATACAGACGGAAATATTGCAGATATTTCTTCGGCGGAATATGTGCAGCAGGCACATGACAGAGGCATGAAGGTGTGGGGACTTATAGATAACTTTACTGCCGATGTCAGTACCACCGAGACTCTTTCCCAGCTTGCCTCCAGACAAAATATCATCAGTCAGTTTATGACGGCAGCAGAAAATACCGGGCTTGATGGGATTAATGTGGATTTTGAAACTCTCAGCGAGGATGCAGGACCGCATTTCCTGGAGTTCTTAAGAGAATTATCTATTGAGTGTCATAAGAAAAATCTTGTGCTTTCTGTGGATAATCCTGTTCCGGAGGATTTTACCAGTCATTATGACCGGGAAGAGCAGGGAAAAGTTGTGGATTATGTGATCATTATGGGATATGATGAACACTATGTGGGATCAGAAGAACCGGGATCCGTTGCGTCCCTTCCATGGGTAGAAAAAGGAGTGACGGATACATTGGCAGAAGTTCCTGCAGAAAGAACGATTCTTGCAATTCCGTTCTATACAAGACTGTGGAAAATAACAGGCGGAGCACTTACAAGTGAAGCTATCGGTATGGATCAGGCTCAGAAGGTACTGGCTGAGAATAATGTTCAGACAATCTGGGATGGAAGTGTAGGACAGAACAAGGCTTCTTTTGAAAAAGAAGGCTCCAGCTATGATATTTGGCTTGAGGATGCGCAGTCAATTGCAGAAAAAGTGAAACTGATTCCGAAATATGGACTTGCAGGAGTGGCTCAGTGGAAGCTGGGATTTGAAAACAGCAGTATCTGGAAAGTAATCAGTGATAATCTGAAGTAAGAATTATATTATAAAATGAGAAATGAAAAAAGCTGTCTGGACCGCAGGGAAAACCTTGGATCCAGACAGCTTTTTTATTTATCAGGAAAACAGTACACTTCGTATTGATATTCCTGGTAAATAATTGTTTCGTGATATATAAGAAGAGGGTAAACTTCAGATAAAACTCCATAAATGGAAGGAGGCCGGTACTTTCGTACCGGCGCGTATGAAAAAGAAAA
>NZ_CABVDF010000342.1:0-1976 GCF_902497045.1 uncultured Blautia sp.
TCATACTGACGGTCATTGACCTTGTATGCACCAAATGGCACATTTCCAATCGCCACATCAAAAAAATCATTAGGATAATCTGTCTTCTCAAAACCTTTGATCTGAATATTGGCATCTGGATAGAGTAGCTTTGCAATTCTACCGCTGATACTGTCCAGTTCCACACCATAGAGTTTGGACTGATTTAGATTCTCTGGAAGCATTCCAAAGAAGTTCCCGACTCCCATAGACGGCTCCAGGATATTTCCTTTTGTAAATCCCAGATTCTCCAACACCTGATACATACTTTCAATCACAATCGGCTGTGTATAATGAGCATTTAAAGTGGAAGCTCTGGCTGCAGCATATTCCTCTGGTGTAAGAACCGTCTTTAATTCCAGATATTCTGTCTCCCATGCAGCTTTTGTCTCATCAAATGCATCTGCAAGACCTCCCCAGCCGACGTACCTGGATAAGATTTTCTGTTCCTCTGATGTCGCATTGCGGTTCTCATCCTCACATTTCTTTAACAACTGGATAGCCATGATATTGGCTCGGAATTTCTCCTTCGGTGTTCCCTGTCCAAGTTCATCATCTGTGATACGGAAGTTCGTTGCTTGAATCGGTTCTGCTATTCCGTTAATCTCTTCCAAAGATTCTTTTTCTTCCGATACCTCAGCTTCTCCCGATAATTCTTTTTCTTTTTTATCATAATCTGTCCACACACGTTGAGAAATAGCAGTAAAATACGAGGACTCTTCCTCCATAATTTCTTCCCTGATTTCCCGTAATTCATCTAAGGTATCCGCATTTACAGTTTTGTTGTGATAATGATAATAAAGTACTTCTTGTCCGAGTTTTACATCCAGACGTTCCAATTCTTGTGTTGACATTCGATTCCAAATATCATCTTTTTCCGTATGAATCGTGAAACCTTCTCCATCATCATGATATTCTAATGTGTATTGAAGTCGATTCACTTCTCCCTTAACTTTGCAATCAAAATCATGGATTCTTGTTCTGGTACCGGACATATATTCTGAATCAACTAATCTCAAATCAGTTATATCTTCCGCTGTCAAAGTATCCTGCTCCAGCTGTTCTCCTAACATCTGCTGTGCTTCTTCCAAATCTGCCAGTCTCTGTGCTTCCTGCCGCTCTTCATACTTTTCCAATTCTTCCGGTGATAAGAAATCATCGGTGCGGATCAGCTGACGGACACGTTCTGCAACCTTATTCCATTTTAATAGAATTTCTACTTCTGGACTGCCAATCTTTCCTTTCGCAAGTTTTAATCCTTTTGCATCATGTGAGGCATCAGATTCATACGCTCCCGGTATCCCAGGTGATGCACCACCTGTTCCATACTCATTTTTCAGGAACTCTGCTGCATCTTTCATATCATGATGCTCCATGAAATACTCATAGATCCGGTTGTGCCCTCCGGCTGTAATGCCGCCTCTTCTAAGGACAGCATCTATTTCATCTTGTGTAATAAAGGAAAGTGCCGGACGTTCGACCGTAAATTTCTGGTCTACCCAGGAACGCTCCCTCTGAAGATCCTGAAAGCGTTGGAGATATTCCGGATTATGCTGAATCTCCCAGCGGTGATAATCTCCCGGATTCTCATCCATATATTTCTGCAGCCATTCAAAACGATAGACAATCGCATCTGCTTCCTCTTGATCTGTCCATGCTCCACTCACTACATCCTGCCAGTCTGAATATGATTGTTTCTTTTCCCAGTTTCTGCAAGTATCCCGAAAATGAAGTGCAAGAAGATTGGTCATTTCTTCCTGCTCCTGTTCAATGGCATTATTGGAAATCAAATTATCCACGTAATTTCCATCCTCATACATATCCCGAATTCTGTTCGCTGCTTCTTCCCACGTAACCATGCGGTCAAAGTTTCTTCTGGCAGAGTCCCCTCGCCGGATACGGATACCATCATTGTCATACCAGATACTGATTTTCTGACCATCTATGGTAAATCCTTT
>NZ_CABVDF010000343.1:0-1962 GCF_902497045.1 uncultured Blautia sp.
AATTACAACTTTATATATTTTTCCAATGTTATTTTTTCATGAGAATTTCCCGGAAACTCCTTTTTTTCTGTACATTGCCATCCCGACAGGTCCAACTCCAGTTTTTTGTCTGACGGATAGATCCGATTCCACCGAAACACCAGTAATTCCTCAATATTTTCTTCGAACATCTTCAGATCTTCTGTTTCTGCAAGAGCATATTCCCCTGTATCCGCTTTTCGCATAAAGTCCCGGCAGCACTTTATTTCCACACCTTCCAGATTTCCATAAGCCAAATAAGAATAGTCATTCATCCAAAGCACATTTCCCTGGCATAGCATACATATTTCATCTGTAGCTGCCTGATCTCTGCTTTGTCGTCTTTTATTAAACATCATACCGTTTTTATCGTCCAAAAAAATAATTACTTTCATGAGCCCCTCCTGTATCTGTATTTTCTGATAGCTTTCTTTTATTGTATCACAGATTTTCCCAGTATTCACTTCCTTCATAAATTACTATCTTCTCTCCTGACCAGATATCTGACGGCAGCTGTATTTTTATCCGATGTTGACACATTTTCTCACCACTGATATAGTAATCATAAAACAGCTTTTTAATGCGCTCTCAGGAGGATTTCATATGAATGAACAGGAAATCAAAAATATAGTAGACAAACAAAGAGATTTCTTTCATACAGCCGCCACTCTTCCTACCCGTAACCGCGTCAATGCTCTGAAGAAATTAAAAGTTTCTATAAAAAAGCACGAGACGGACATCCATCGGGCTTTACTGCTGGATCTGGGAAAAAGTGATTTTGAAAGTTACATGTGTGAAACAGGTCTTGTTTTAAGCGAAATATCTCATATGCTCCGTCGCCTTTCCACTTATGCAAAAGAAAAAAGAGTCCGGACACCACTGTCGCAGTTTCCTTCCAGAAGTTTTCAGAAACCTTCTCCTTATGGAGTTGTACTTATTATGAGTCCTTGGAATTATCCTTTTCTCTTAAGTATGGAACCGTTAATAGATGCTCTTGCTGCCGGAAACACTGTGGTTCTGAAACCCAGCGCCTACTCTCCCAATACTTCCCGTATTGTCCAGCACATCATCCGGGAATGTTTTGACGATTCCCATGCAGCGGTGATCACGGGAGGCCGCAAAGAAAACACCCATCTTTTAAACCAGCATTTCGATTATATTTTCTTTACCGGAAGCCAGCACGTAGGAAAGGAAGTATTAAGAAAAGCATCGGAATATCTTACTCCGGCAACTCTTGAACTTGGAGGAAAAAGCCCCTGCATCGTTGACCGGACAGCCGATCTTAAGCTGGCCGCCAAACGGATCGTATTTGGCAAATTCCTAAATTGCGGACAGACTTGTGTAGCTCCGGACTATATTTATTGTCACAGAGAAATCAAAGATGAGCTGCTCCGGCAGATAAAAAAACAGATAATAAAGCAATTTTCGGATCAGCCGCTAAAAAATAAAAATTATGGACGGATCATCAATCAGAAACATTTTGAACGGATACTTGGTCTGATAGATAATCAAAAAATCGTCTTCGGCGGAGAATATGACAGGTCAGAACTCAGGATCTCTCCTACTGTAATGGCAAACGTTTCTTTTGACGATCCCATTATGCAGGAAGAGATCTTCGGACCTGTACTTCCCGTCCTGACCTTTGAAGCTCTGGATCAGGCCATTTCCCATATACAGTCTCTTCCTCACCCTCTGGCCCTATATTTTTTTACATCAGATAAAAAAGATGCGGATAAAGTCATGTCATGTATTGGATTTGGAGGCGGATGTATCAACGATGTTGTTATACATCTGGCTACCAGCGAAATGGGATTTGGAGGGTTTGGAGAAAGCGGAATGGGAAGCTATCACGGAAAAACAGGATTTGATACCTTTAGCCATACAAAAAGTATTGTAGATAGAAAAACCTGGCTTGATCTCCCTGTCCGTTATCAGCCATATGGT
>NZ_CABVDF010000344.1:0-1957 GCF_902497045.1 uncultured Blautia sp.
AGCAGTTATCTGCTTTGGATGAAATTTCTTATCGGTCTATGATGGGAGAATTTATTATTTATTATCGTGGCAGGATTGTAGGAGGTATATATGATAACAGATTGCTTGTTAAGCCAGTGAAAGCAGCAATCAGTTATATGAAAACAGCTCAGTATGAATTGCCCTATGAGGGGGCAAAGGAAATGCTGCTGGTCGATGAAGTTGACAGTAAGGAATTTTTGACAGGCTTGTTTCACGTTATGTACGAGGAACTGCCAGTTCCAAAACCCAAAAAGAAAAAATAAGAACAGGAGAGGAAACGCTTTATGTTTGTATTTAAAAAGAAAGAGCAGAAACCATTATGGATTATGGGAAAAGATGTAATGGAAATCATCCGGTCGGATTATAACGAAGGAATGGCATTTACCCTGGTTGAATTTCATTATCGGGGTGGCGCATATCTTATGGGTTCCTGTATAGTTCCGCCAGATGCACAAGAGCGGAAGGAAAATATTTCCTTTGTGTTTCAGGAACAGGTTTTCCAGAAGTTTGATGAATTTCAGGCAAAAGCATGTATTGATGGCATCCGGATTTCTGAACTGGAAGAACCTATCGAAGTTGTTCGGGCAGGAATTATAGGAAATGATACCATGCTGAAGACACCCTGGGGAGAAACAAGACTTGCAAAAAAAGCGCTGGCATAACAGCGATATATTGAGCAGGAGAAAAGAAAATGCAAAGCAGTGGAAAAAGAGAAAAGACAATCTATGACGATTCTCTGACCAGAATATTTTTATGGTCGGGTTTCACCATGTTTATAATCTTACTGATCGTCTGTATCATCATAGGAGCTACCGTGTTATTTTACAGGCGTTTCGATTCGGAAGGAATAAAAATTATACTTTTTTGTTTGGCGCTGGTCATTCCAGGTTCTTATGGGATTCCTCTGTTCAGTCTGTTTAAGGCATGGAGGCAGGAACGCAGGCTCGGTATCTACTGGAAAGACCGGACAGATTACGACCGTCCGGAGTGGGAGAGAGACTGGTATCTGACCTGTGACCGGGGTGGATTTATCCTTTGTCACAGAAATTATATTAAACGCATCGTTGGCCGCCAGACAGAAACGGAGATTGCAGAACATGCCAGAGGAAAGGTCTATTATGTGATGTATGAGGATATCGACGGAAAAACACATAAATTGAAATTTTCTTCTGATTCCCTCGCATCGGAGTTTCAGTATTGGTTTAAAAAACAGGTGGATGAAAACGAATAATCAGAAGGAAAATACGGCTATGGTATCGAATGCAGAAAGAACGCGGGTTTTAAGAGAGGAGCAGAAATATGATTTTGGAAACTAACAGACTGATTCTTCGGCCATGGGAAGAATCAGATGCAGAGGAATGTTATAAATATGCAAAAGATCCGCTGGTGGGACCAATTTGCGGATGGATACCGCACGTAAATGTAGCGGAAAGCAAACGGATTATCAAAAATGTGCTTTCTGTTCCTGAAACGTATGCGCTCATATGGAAGGAAACAAATCTTCCTATTGGAAATATTGCCCTGAAAATGGGAACAGATACCGATTTGACAGAAAAAGAGGATGAGTGTGAGCTTGGATACTGGCTCGGTGTACCTTACTGGGGCATGGGCATCATGCCGGAGGCAGCAGAAGAATTGCTGCGTCATGCGTTTGAAGAGTTGGGAATGAAAAAGGTTTGGTGTGCGTACTACGATGGAAATGAAAAATCAAAGCGTGTTCAGGAAAAATGCGGTTTTCAGTACCAGTGGACAACCCAGGATGTGGATGTACCTCTACTGCAGGAAAAGCGAACAGGACATGTGAACTGTCTTACAAAAAAGGAATGGGACAGAAGAAAATAAAGCGAAAATTATAAACACTATTACATTATAGTACGAGAGAAAATCGATGATATATCCACGGAAGGAAATATTAAAAAACAGAATAAAGAAGATT
>NZ_CABVDF010000345.1:0-1957 GCF_902497045.1 uncultured Blautia sp.
GATATTTCAAATTGTTCCCTGATTATACACCCGTTTTTTCGTTGTAACTATTCCTGTTTATATTTGAAAGTTCATTGTAACTCAATTCTCACTCAATCCCGGCTCAATGCCATTCCCCCTTCTTTTCAATAAACTAATCCTGTGCGAAACATCCGCACAAAAGATTATCGGAAAGGAGGATTTTTATGAAAACACAAAGAGGGAGTCCTGTTACAGATGAAAAATACTGCAATAGATAAGTGTTCGTCATCTGAGGGGAGGTGAGTGCATGACAACCTTTCTTACTGCAAACAGTACTCTACCGCCATATATGGCATTTCCCAGTTTTCTTCTGGACTGTGATTTCTCCGAAACCACAAAACTGCTCTATATGGTGCTTTTAAACCGGGCAAGATTATCACAAAAAAATGACGGCTGGATTGATAAAAAAGGTCATGTGTTCTCCTATTTCACCATTGAAGATATGGCAGCAACACTTCGCAAAAGCCAGACAACCATCAAAACATCTCTGAGTGCTTTGGAACAAGTAGACCTTATCTGTCGTGCTCGTCAGGGAACCGGGAATCCCAACCGGATTTATGTAAAAGTCCCGGCTGATTTTTCAACACAGACAGAAGAAAAACTGTCTGTTAGACAGTCAGAAAACCGTCCCTTTGACAGACAGAATTCTGTCCGCCAGACAGTCAGAAAACTGTCCCCTAATAATAAAGAGAAGAAAAATAATGATTCAGTAAAACGCCATTATGAATGTAAGGAGGATGAAAGCCTATGATAAAACCACAAAACCTACTGCCGAACCTTTCTCCCCGGCAGCCTTTAGAAGATGAATATATCAGCGAAACGGACGGTCTGATCTACTGTTCCAAGTGCCACACCCCACGGCAGAAAAAGATAGAATTTTTAGGAAAAATCATGTTTCCGATCATCCGCTGCCAATGCCAGCAGGAACAATATGAAAAAGAAGAAGCAAAACGAAAACACCAGGAATTTCTAGAACACATCTCCCGGCTGAAATCCAGCGGTCTGCAAGACCCGGCTTTAAGAGAATTCACTTTTGCTCACGATAACGGTATCAACCCGGAAATTGAAAAGGCAAAAAATTATGTTACTCACTGGGAGGAAATAAAATCCAAGGCCATGGGGCTGCTGCTCTGGGGTGATGTCGGCACTGGGAAATCCTTTTTTGCAGGCTGTGTTGCAAACGCTCTGCTAGATAAAGGGGTTCCCGTACTCATGACGAACTTCGCCAAAATCTTAAATTCTCTGACCGGAATATATCCGCAGGATCGGAATGAATTTATCAATAGTTTAAATCAGTACAGCCTGCTG
This sequence comes from uncultured Blautia sp., assembly GCF_902497045.1. Classification (NCBI taxonomy): domain Bacteria; kingdom Bacillati; phylum Bacillota; class Clostridia; order Lachnospirales; family Lachnospiraceae; genus Blautia; species uncultured Blautia sp. Next base: position 1,330 of record NZ_CABVDF010000345.1, read on the forward strand.
ATCATTGATGATTTGGGTGTGGAACGAAATTCCGAATTTGCTTTAGAACAGGTCTTCCATGTAATCGACAGCCGTTACCGCAGTATGAAACCTATGATCATTACAACAAATCTGACGTTGGAAGAATTAAAACATCCGGAAGATTTAGCACACAGCAGGATCTATGACCGGATTCTGGAGCGTTGTGTCCCACTAAAGATCAACAACCAGAATATCCGGGAACTGAACGCTGTAGCTAATATGTCAGAAGCCCGAAAACTACTTGCTTAAAAATCTGACCGGAAACGGTCATAGAAGAAAGGAGGCCAATATGACAGATAAAAAAACACAAACAGAAATCAGAAAAGAATTATTACAGGCAAGACACAGAGCAGAGGAAGCACAGGCACGGAACCGTGTGAAAGAGCGAAATGCCCGGACACGCAGGCTGATTCAGGAGGGTGCCGTTTTGGAGAGCATCTTCCCGGAATTCCAGACAATGGAGCCGTCGCAGATCAGACAGGAATTGTTAAACCGTTTCAAAAGAATCTGACACTAGTTGACACCAGCAATTTCTCATCCCGAAGGGCGCATTTACTCACCACCTGATAAATCAGGCAGTGGTATCCCCTTCGGGGCTCGTGCGCTC
>NZ_CABVDF010000346.1:0-1953 GCF_902497045.1 uncultured Blautia sp.
TAAGAGAAGTTGAGGCGTTTAATCAAATCTGTTCCAAATTTACCTGCGACATGGATCTTTCCAGCGGAAAATATTACGTAAATGCGAAATCCATTATGGGAATTTTCAGTCTGGATCTGGAGATGCCTCTGGAACTGATGGCGGATACAAATGATGAAGCTGCTATAGAGGAAGCTTTTAAAGAATTTTTGTGTTCATAACCAACGGAAGGGAGCGCAAGATTATGCATGTAAAAGGTGTAAATCTGGGAAACTGGCTGGTACTGGAAAAGTGGATGAGTCCTGCTGTGTTTGAAGGGACAGATGCAGAAGACGAATACTGGCTTCCAGAACAGCTTTCCAGAGAAGTTTATGAAGCAAGGATCCGGATTCACCGCTCGGAATATATTACAGAGAGAGATTTTGTTACCATCAGAAAAATGGGAATGGAAGCAGTACGTATTCCAGTGCCTTATTTTGTATTTGGGGACAGAGAACCGTTTATCGGTTGTGTGGAAGAACTGGATAAGGCATTTAACTGGGCGGAAAAATATGATTTGAAGATTTTACTGGATCTTCATACAGCGCCTCTGGGGCAGAATGGATTTGATAATGGAGGCATCTGCGGGGTATGCAGATGGTCAAAAAGCCCGGAAGAAATTGAATTTGTCCTTCATGTACTGGAACGTCTGGCAGAGCGGTATGGAAGCCGAAAAGGTCTTTGGGGAATTGAAGTACTGAACGAGCCAATTACAGAAAGGGCATGGAAGTTATTTGATGTTCCCAACCGCTATCCGGCAAAGGATCTGAAAATGGCAGAGGATTCCGGCCCCAATACTCTGGAATTTCTAAGAGAGTTTTATCTGAACGCATATGACCGGATGCGGAAATATCTTCCGGAAGAAAAATACGTGGTGATCCATGATGGATTTGAACTGCTGTCCTGGAAAGATTTTATGCAGGAGGAGAAATATGTCAATGTGGTTCTGGATACCCATCAGTATCTGATGATGGCTGAGTCTGACGGATGCCCGCAGGAGCTGGATTCCTATCTGTCTTATATCAGGGATCACTATGAAAAAGAAATCAGGGAAATGGAAGCTTATTTCCCTGTGATCTGCGGTGAGTGGTGTCTTTTTAATTCCCTTGTCTGCGGATGTGATACAAAAGGCGGACAGAGTGTGCTCAATGGAATGGAAGGCAGTGGTAAAGAAGCTTTTAGTGACAAAGAAAAAAGAGAAATCTATCTTGCGCTGGCAGAAGCCCAGCTGAATGCCTGGAACCAGGGCAGCGGTTATTTCTACTGGAGCTATAAACTTCTGACAGATACAGTTAATGAACAGGGCTGGATTGGATGGGACAGCTGGGATTTTGGAAGGTGTATGGATTTTGGGTGGTTCCCGGAACAGTAAAACAAAAATGGAGCCGTATGATTTACGGCTCCATGAATTTTTTTAATTCTTCCATAAAGGTGCTGACATCTTTAAATTCTCTGTAAACGGAGGCAAAGCGTACATATGCAACTGCATCCAGGGACTGGAGGTGTTCCATAACAATTTCGCCGATCTGACTGCTGGAGATTTCACGGTCAGCCCGGTCAAAAATTTCACCTTCAATGGAATCCATGGTCTCTTCGATCTTTTCTACAGGAATCGGGCGTTTATAACAGGCGCGGAGGATACCATCCTGAATCTTGCTTCGGCTGTATGGTTCACGGTTCTGGTCTTTTTTTATAACACTTAAAGGAATGGTCTCTACTTTTTCATAGGTGGTGAATCGTTTTCCGCAGGATTCACACATCCTTCTTCTTCTGATGGAATTGGTATCTTCAACAGGCCGTGAATCTACGACTCTGGTATTATCCTCTCCGCAAAACGGGCATCTCATGGTGTTTTCCCCTTTCTCCCATATTTATGTGCACATTATACTATAATTATACTTTTTATGTCAACAAATGAGAATGCATATTCAATGA
>NZ_CABVDF010000347.1:0-1950 GCF_902497045.1 uncultured Blautia sp.
CTTTTATTATGCCTTAAAAGCGAAAAAATAGTTTGTTATAGTGTGCCTGATAATACTTTTATATGCTGGACGACTGGCTGGAGGATTCTCTTCCGCTGGGGCCACACCTTCCAAGAGATATTTCTGTAATTCGCCACAGTATGACACAGGCTCTTACAGAAAATCAGAATTTTCAGGAGATAAGGGAAGACCTTCGTTTTCAGAAACTGGTGACACGGCTGAAAAAGAATGAGGAGGAGCAATAGATGGATGCAGTTGTTTTGAAAAAACTTTCTAAGACATATCCTAATGGAAAAAAGGCTGTCAGAAGTATTGACTTTTCTCTGGATCAGGGAGAAATATTTGGTTTTCTGGGGCCAAACGGAGCAGGAAAAACAACAACTGTAAAGCTTCTGACGGGGATGCTTATTCCTTCGGAGGGAGAATGCAGGGTATTGGGGTTGAATCCGACAGAAGATCCGGAAAAGGTGCATGCTTTTTCCGGAGTGGTAACTGAACATGCACAGATGTACAATAATATGACAGGAAAACAGAATCTTATGTTTTATGGATCAGTATTTGGAATTTCAGAAGCAGAAGCGGATAAAAGGTCCGTTTCCCTGCTGAAACAGCTGGAATTAGAGGAGGCAGCAGATCAGAAGCTTTCTGCCTATTCGACTGGTATGCGTCAGAGACTTTCTCTTGCCAGGGCATTGATCCACAGACCCAGGATCCTTTTCCTTGATGAGCCAACATCAGGTCTTGACCCGGAAAGTGGACAAAAGGTCAACCAGATGATTCGGAAACTGGCAGAGGACGAAAAGATTACGATTTTTCTATGTACCCATCAACTTAGATATGCACAGGAAATCTGTACCAGATATGGACTGATGGAACAGGGAAAACTGCTGGCAATGGGAACTTTGGAGGAACTGCAAAATAGGGTGGCTTCTGGCATAAGCCTTGAGATCTGTGCAGATCATATGCCGGAAGAACTGGGATTTTTAAGGACGGGAGAGCGGCAGTATGTGAGCAAAATTCAGTCTGACAATGAAATTCCTGATCTTGTTCGTAAGATTGTAACAGGAGGCGGAGATATTTACTCAGTCAATGTAAAGAAACCATCCCTGGAGGATATTTATTTCTCATTTACTTCTGGAGAGGAGGCGTTATCATGAAACAAAAAATGGCAGCTATTATCAGAAAAGATTTGAGAGGCATCACTGCCAACAAAAATTTGTTTCTTTCTCTTTTGATCGTTCCGCTGGTTTTTACAGTGGTATTTCCATCTATTCTTGTGTGCGCAATCCATTTTATGCCAGGTGATCCGGACGTTCAGAAAATGATGGATCTTCTGCCGACTGCTATGCGTTCCGGAAACATGGAACGGGATATGATGAGAATGATGCTGAACTATATTCTTCCGGTGTTTTTTCTGATTATCCCTGTGATGTCTGCCTCCATTATGTCAGCAAGTTCTTTTGTGGGTGAAAAGGAAAAGCACACATTGGAGACTCTCCTTTACTGTCCTTTGTCGGTGAGACAGATATTCTGTGCAAAGGTAATGGCTTCTTTTCTTTTGAGCATATCAGTATCTCTGCTTTCTTTCCTGGCAATGATCCTGGTGATCGAGACAGAGACGCTGTTTCTGTTTAAAAGCTTTTTGCTTCCGGGAATCAGCTGGCTTGTGATTTTATTTATGATCGCACCATCAATTTCTCTGGTTGCCATAACTTTGATCGTGAGAGGTTCTGCTAAAGCTCAAAGTGTGGAAGAAGCCCAGCAGAGTGCGGTATTTCTGGTGCTCCCTCTGATTCTTCTGTCAGCAGGACAGCTTATGGGTGTACTTTTAGTAAATGTATGGATTTTGCTGGGGCTGGGAGGTGTTTGTGTTTTGGCGGCAGTATTTCTTTTGAAAAAATCCATGGGACGGTTTACCTATGAAATGCTGCTGAAATGATTTTATTACTA
>NZ_CABVDF010000348.1:0-1912 GCF_902497045.1 uncultured Blautia sp.
ATAACTTTTTTCTCTTTTATATCTACTTTACAAAAGACAAGGAGTATACGTATGAATCAGCCCGCTTCCAACCAACCTTCCAGAAAACATTCCCGGCATAAATCTTCAGGCACTTCCGAAGCTTCCCGGACTCCCAGCCGCAGAAATCCTGCTTTACAGAAAAAGAATGCTTCTCGCCGCCGAAAAATGTATCAGAAATCCCGTTATTACCGTCAGCGCCGGAAGCGTCTGCTGCTGGCCGGCGGAATGGGTTTGATTCTTTTACTTATTCTGCTTACTTTTGCAATTCGCAGCTGTATAGATAAAAAATCAAAACCTACAAACACGCAAACTGTACAAACAGATGGAACGCAAAACTCCGACACAGTAAATTCTGATCAGAAGAAAAAAACTTCTTCTGATGATACAGAGCCTGATCCGCAAGAAAACTCTGCTCTTCCGGCAGAACCCGTGTCCCTTACCGTCAGCGTTGTAGGAGACTGCACCCTTGGAACAGATGAAAATTTTGATTACGATACCAGTCTGAACGCTTATTATGAAAGCTATGGCTCTGAATATTTTTTCCGTAATGTAAAAGATATTTTTTCCGCTGATGACCTGACCATTGCCAATTTTGAAGGAACACTGACGGATTCTGAAGAGAGAGAAGACAAACAGTTTGCCTTTAAAGCTCCTGCAGAATTTTCCAGCATTCTCTCTGACGGCTCAGTGGAAGCTGTAACTTTGGCAAATAACCACAGCCATGATTACGGCGAACAGGGATTTGCCGACACACTGGCAGCTCTCGATCAAGAGGGAATCACTCATTTTGGATACGATGAAACAGCGGTTATAGAAATAAAAGGCGTCAAGATCGGCCTTGTAGGAATCTATGAACTGAAGGATCATCTGGAACGGACAGAACAGCTGAAACAGAATATCGCCAAAGTCAAAGAACAGGGAGCGGTTATCACAATTGTAATCTTTCACTGGGGAAACGAAAAAGAAGAGATTCCTGATTCCAACCAGACAACTCTTGGACGTCTTGCTATCGACGAAGGAGCTGATCTGGTCTGCGGTCATCATCCCCATGTTCTCCAGGGTATGGAAACCTATAAAGGAAAAAATATCGTATACAGCCTTGGGAACTTCTGTTTTGGAGGAAATTCCTATCCTAGTGATATGGACAGCATGATCTTTCAGCAAACCTTTACCGTAGACAAAAACGGAGTAGCCTCAGATAATAATACAAACATTATCCCCTGCTCCATTTCTTCTGACTATGATTACAACAATTATCAGCCCACTCCCGCAGAGGGCGAAGAAGCTGACCGGATCATGAATAAAATCGAAGAAAGAAGTACCTGGATCACTCCGGCCAGTACAGAAGAAATAGATTCTTCTGCAAACGAGGAGAACTCCGCCGAAAGCGATGAGGACACTTTCGATAAATCATAAAAAAATGCGGTATCTGTAAGCGTGGAAAACATGTTTTTCCAAATCCTGCAGATACCGCGTTTTTTAATATACTTCCGCTCCAAAAGGCATCAGAGCCAGTTTGGCAAGCTTAAACTGCTGCAGCCCAAAGGGAATTCCGATCACCGTCACACATAAAAGCATTCCAAGAACTGCATGTTCAAGGGCAAGGGGAAGACCAGACACTGCCAGCCAGATGATATTTACCAGAAGAGACACCGCCCCTCCACCATAGCGTACCTCTTTTCCAAAGGGAAAACAGCTGAGAGAAGCAAATTTAAAGCACTGCATCCCGATGGGAATACCTACCACTGTGATGCACCACAGACAGCCTGCCACACACCAGCTCAGGGCACTGATTGCACCTCCAAATATAAACCACAGTAAATTACCAAGACAACCCATATTTTTCCTCCTGAAATTGATCTCTTTATTTCGTATACATATGCTAATCTAT
>NZ_CABVDF010000349.1:0-1900 GCF_902497045.1 uncultured Blautia sp.
CCGCCGTCAAAATTACAACTATTTCTTACTCGAAGCAAAAGAAAAGAACGCACAGATTTTTTAGGTCTGCATCTGGTAAGCTAAAAGTAGACACTTACAAAGCGGGTGAGTGTCTACTTTTTTATATCTGTTAAAATAGGAATAGAGGTGAAAAGATGGGGAAGAAAGGGATTCCGCATCGAAAATGGAGCAAAGAAGAAAAAATGAAGATAATAAAGCTTCATTTGGAAGAACATATTCCGGTTTGTGAAATTGAACGGCAATATTCTATCAGCAATAGTTTGGTGTGCGCATGGGTAAAGAAATATATAACAGAGGGAGAAGATGCACTAGAGCCGCGAAATGGCAATCCGTATGCCGCGCTTCATACAAGCAAGTCATTGAGTGAAGTGGAACGGCTCCGCCTCATCGTGGCCAAACAAGAGGTGGAAATAGCCCGGTTAAAAAAAGGATATTGGGTGGAAGGAGCTGGTGCAAACAAGGAGTACGTTACTGGCAGCGAAAAGAATACGAAGTCATCGAAGAACTCAAAGTGAAGTATCCAATAGATTTTCTGTGTAAGCTTATGGGAGTGAATCGATCCGGTTATTACAAATGGAAAGCCCGGCAAGGACAGCCGAATCGATATGAACGGGACAGGATCTTGCTGACAGAGTTCCTTCTAAAGGCACATGACAAACATCCTTCTCACGGGTATCATCGTCTGGCAAACGATGTGTTTCAGGAAACTGGCTGGGTGTTTTCACACCATCTGGCACACCAGTGCTGTAAAGCCGCTGGAATACGCTCTAAAGCCAGAAAATACAGGTATAAGCCGCCCGGAGAGGAAAGCGTTCAGTTTCCTAACGAAGTTCGAGGCCGCTGGAATACAGCGGCGCCTTTGCAGATCGTTGTGTCTGATATGACCGAATTTCGGGTAAACGGTGTGGAGTGGGAATGGACCATTCTGTTGGATACCTTCAATAATGAGATCCTGGCTCATAGCGTAACATCGACGAAAGGAAGCAACAAACCTTACTATCATTGTCTCGATGTGCTCAAACAGCTTATGGACAAAAGAGAAGAGCAGACGTCCCAGGTAGTCTTCCACACCGACCAGGGAGCTGTCTACTCTTCACGGGCTTTTTGCCAGGCCCACAAGGATTATAACATACTTCGCTCCATGTCGCGAGTAGGAACTCCAACAGATAACCCGATCATAGAAGCTTTGAACGGATGGATCAAAGAAGAATTGTTCCTCGACTTCGATCTGGCCCACGCAAAAGATGTTCCAGCTCTGTTGGACTCCTACGTCGACTTCTTCAATAACCGCCGTCTGGCTGCTGCTTTGGGCTATAGAAGCCCAGTTCAGTACAGGACCGAACTGGGCTTCTGTTAGCTGCGCTTTTTTGTGTCTACTTTTACTTGACAGATGCACAGATTTTTTAGGTCTGTGCGCTTTTTGTGCGCTCTGTGCGGCAAAGGAAAGGCCGGGAGAAATCCCGGCCTTGAATTATTGGTTTAAGTATTCAGCACTTGCAAAGGAACCAGATGCGGTATTTCCTCCTCCTTGAAATACGCTCAACATTGCCTCTAAAGCTGTTTGATAATGTGTAAGGAAATCTTCGTATTGGTCATAATAATTCAATTTATTTTGTCCGTAAGCTCTGTCAATGCGCTCATTGTAATATTCGATTGGGTCTGTAACTGTCGTTCCCTGCGTGAGATTGTGCAGGGTTACCATAGAATACTGTTTGATTATCTCGTACTCTACAACTGTTAATACGCATTGGTCACCATTCAAATCCGTATATTCGTAAGCATATCCACATATTGCAACTGCATGAGGATAATTGCGTCGGACGGAGCGAAAATCTGATGCGGCAAGATAAGAATAGTCTATGGGCTTTTTTTCAGCAGA
>NZ_CABVDF010000350.1:0-1887 GCF_902497045.1 uncultured Blautia sp.
GGTGTGAAGTGGGGGAAAAGGTGGAGATAATATCAAAACCTTACCTATCACTATAGGCCGAGCGTCTTTTGTATTCTGCACTGATCGGATACATCTGGTATGAGGCACCGGAGGAAGAACAGAACTTTTCTACTTTGCTGGAATTTATCAATGCCAGTGAAACCAGAGAAGAGGATGAAGAATTCAAAAATGCTGTAGATGAACTGTTTGAGGAACTGGAAGCGGAGAATCCGGAACATTTTGCAGTACGCCAGTACCGCAAATATAAGCTGGCAGCCGGAAAAACTGCCAAATCTATCTTAATTAGCTGTGGTGCCAGATTAGCCCCATTTGATATTGCAGAGCTTCGGGAGCTGACACGATACGATGAGATGGAGCTTGACATGCTGGGAGACCAGAAGACAGCCATGTTTGTCATTATCAGTGATACAGATGACACCTTCAACTTTATTGTTGCTATCATGTACACCCAGCTTTTCAATCTGCTTTGCGATAAAGCAGATGATGAGCATGGAGGAAGATTGCCTTATCATGTCCGTCTGTTGCTGGATGAGTTCAGTAATATCGGGCAGATTCCAAAATTCGACAAGCTGATTGCTACGATCCGAAGCCGCGAAATATCGGCTTCTATCATTTTGCAGTCACAGTCTCAGCTAAAGACAATTTATAAGGATGCGGCAGAAACCATCATAGGTAACTGTGATACGGTTTTATTTCTTGGCGGAAAAGAAAGCTCTACTCTAAAGGAGATATCCGAAACCCTTGGAAAAGAGACCATTGATCTGTATAACACTTCAGATACCAGAGGGAATAACCGCTCCTATGGACTGAATTATCAGAAGACAGGAAAAGATCTGATGAGTCGGGATGAGCTGGCAGTCATGGATGGCAATAAGTGTATCCTGCAGCTTCGAGGTGTTCGTCCGTTTTTCAGTGACAAATATGATATTACGAAGCACAGAAGGTATAAGGAGCTTTCTGATTACAACAGGAAAAATGAGTTCGATATCGAAAAGTATCTGGAACACAAGCTGGTTATTTCCAGGGATACAGCATTTGAAATGCATGAATACGAAATAACGAAAGAAGACATTGCAGCCGTAGAGGCTGAGGAAGGAGAACGATATGTGGATTAAACCAATGAGACGCAGGGGGAGAAGTGAATCCCTCTTTGTATTTGAATTTACTTCTATTGAAGAGGATTATATTCCGTTTATCCTCCATATGGAGAAGATTACAGCATTGATCCCCACGGAAAAGTGTAAAGCATATTTTGGTGAGCTGATTGATAAGCTCCGGTCCAGATGTGACAACCGATATGCCGCAGGAGAGGTGGTAGCTTCGACATTTTTATTTGATGATGAAATGGCAGAGCTGACAACCCATATGGCATATCTGCTCCTGCTTGTGGAGCCTGTAAAGAAATAGGAAGCAAACAGTATTGAGAACCGTTCCATAGGGAGCGGATTTTTTTGTTTGATGGAGGTTTGTATGAGGATAAGAAACAGATCGCCCTGTTTCTGGGGAGACAGGAACACCGGAAAAAAAGAAGAAAAGAAAATGATGAAATGAAGGAGGAAAAAATATATGGGATTTTTTACGAGCGCAATTAATATTTTGCAGACACTGGTAGTTGCCATCGGGGCCGGCCTTGGAGTCTGGGGTGTCATCAACCTGATGGAAGGTTATGGAAATGACAATCCGGGGGCAAAGTCTCAGGGAATCAAACAGTTTATGGCTAATTAAAGGGAACAAAAAGAAAGGAAAAGCACAATCCAGACGGTATCAGCGGCAGGCTACAAGAATAAATTGTGATTTCACAAGATTGGTGTTATAATAAGAGAAAAGTTCCTGCCGGGGCAGCCGCCCCGGTGGTATGGATAGAAA
>NZ_CABVDF010000351.1:0-1885 GCF_902497045.1 uncultured Blautia sp.
CTTTTTTCTCTCTGCCTTTCTGCTTCACCGAAAAGCTGCAGAGTTTGGCATATCTTTGCGAACTTTCTTTAGGAACCCTTTATTTCAGGCTTTTTTTCAACAAAAAAACCCTGCTCAGGGATTTCCTGCACAAGGTTTTTTGATTCTTTTTCTTTTTATTTTTCTTATTTTTATTCCGGGTTATTCACGCTCTTTTTGGGGGGGATTTTTTCGTTTTTCCAAAGGGAATTCGCAAAAAAATGCCAAAAGGGGGTAGCGCGGAACATAGTCCGCTACTCAAACTCTATTGTAGCCGGCGGTTTTCCGGTACAGTCATACAGCACTCTGTTCACATGCTTTACTTCATTTACAATCCTGCTGGTGGCTTTTCCAATGATCTCCCATGGAAGATCAGCGCTCTCCGCAGTCATAAAGTCTGTGGTTGTTACCGCTCTTAAAGCAATGGCATAGTCATAAGTTCTCTCATCACCCATAACGCCGACGGATCTCATATTAGTCAGGGCCGCAAAGTACTGATTTACTTTCTTATCCCAACCGGCAGCGGCAATCTCCTCTCGCCAGATGGCATCTGCCTCCTGAACCATTTTTACTTTCTCAGCTGTTACTTCACCAATAATACGGATGCCAAGTCCCGGTCCCGGGAATGGCTGACGGAATACCAGATATTCCGGGATTCCAAGCTCCAGGCCTGCTTTACGGACTTCGTCCTTAAACAGATTTCGAAGCGGTTCAATAATTTCTTTAAAATCTACATAATCAGGCAGTCCTCCCACATTGTGATGGGATTTAATCACCGTAGACTCGCCGCCTACACCGCTTTCCACCACATCCGGGTAGATGGTTCCCTGTACCAGAAAATCCACAGCGCCGATTTTTTTCGCTTCCTCTTCAAAGACACGGATAAATTCCTCGCCAATAATCTTACGCTTATGCTCCGGCTCCTCTACACCTTTCAGCTTCTCATAGAAACGCTCCTGGGCATTAACACGGATAAAATTCAGATCGTAAGATCCTTCCGGACCAAAAACAGCCTCAACTTCATCACCTTCGTCTTTACGAAGAAGTCCATGGTCTACAAATACACAGGTAAGCTGATTTCCTACCGCCTTTGACAGAAGGACTGCTGCCACAGAAGAGTCCACACCACCGGACAGGGCGCAGAGAACTTTTCCCTTGCCAACTTTCTCACGGATTGCCTTGATAGAATCCTCCACAAAAGAATCCATTTTCCAGTCGCCTGTACATCCGCAGACATTATATACAAAATTGGAGAGCATCTTTGTGCCTTCCTGAGTGTGAAGTACCTCTGGATGGAACTGCACTGCATAAAGCTTCTTTTCTGTATTTTCCACTGCTGCCACAGGACAGTCATTTGTCCAGGCAGAAATTTCAAATCCCGGAGCCTTCTCTGAAATATAATCATTATGGCTCATCCAGCAGATCGTTTTCGGAGAAACCTCCTGGAAAAGTGCTGACTCTGTATTTACATTGACTTCAATCTTTCCGTACTCACGTACAGGCGCTTTTTCTACCTTTCCGCCAAGCTGATGCATCATAAGCTGAGAGCCGTAGCAAATTCCAAGGATCGGAATTCCCAGCTGATAGATTTCTTCTGCATATTTTGGGGAATCTTCCAGATATACACTGTTAGGTCCGCCGGTAAAAATAATTCCTTTTGGCTGGATTTCTTTTATCTTTTCGATATCGGTCTTATATGAATAGATTTCACAGTAAACATTGCATTCTCTTACACGGCGTGCGATCAGCTGATTATACTGTCCGCCGAAATCAAGTACAACAACGGTTTCTCTCTTCATGCTTTTCCTCCTGAGGGTCATTCTGAATATCTTGATTTTTTACTTTTCTTATTATATAGAAGGAACAC
>NZ_CABVDF010000352.1:0-1872 GCF_902497045.1 uncultured Blautia sp.
CGGATTCCAAGTTCATATTTTCTGATCGTACCTACGTTAATGCCGGACAGCTCGGCTAACTGTATCTGACTGTACCCTCTGAATTCCCGGTATGCCCGGATTTTTTTACCTACCATAATGCTGCCTCCTTAATTATATTTGTGATTCTATTCTAGCACAAAAGTGAATGATGCGAAAGAGGTTGATTTTTACTGAGCCTGAAAATGTAGAATGGAATATAAAAATAAAATTCGCAAAAGGTTATTGACAAAGTCACAAAAGTGAATTATAGTAGAAAACATCAAAAGAGTCACAAAAGTGACTGGAAAGGAGGACGATATGAGAACTAATTATATGATGACTGTTGATGATGTCATGGAAGAATTAGGTGTGAAACGCAGTAAAGCATATTCTATTCTGAAGCAGCTCAATGATGAACTGGCAAAGGAAGGATATGTAGCAGTTCGTGGAAAGATTCCACGTCCCTACTGGGAAACAAAATTTTATGGATGCTCTCAGAGAGCAGTATGAAGGAGGATTTAAGATGTCAGCTTACAAAGACAAAACACAGGGAACCTGGTATGTGAGCTTCCGCTATATTGACTGGACAGGAAAGAAAACACAGAAGCTGAAAAGAGGGTTCAAGACAAAGAAAGAAGCATTAAATTATGAAAAGGAATTCATAAGAAAAACTGCAGCGGATATGAAAATGGAGATGAACAGTTTTATTCAAGTCTATTTTGAAGATAAAAAGAATGAACTGAAAGAAAATTCAATCCGTAATAAGCAGCACATGATGAACAAGCACATTGTTCCGTATTTTGGAACAAGAAAAATGAATGAGATTACACCGGCAGAGATTATCCAGTGGCAGAACACTATTCAGGAAAAAGGATACAGCAAGACTTATGAGCGTATGATTCAGAATCAGTTAAATGCACTGTTTAACCATGCACAGAAAATTTACAATCTGAAGGAAAATCCATGTAAGAAAGTAAAAAAGATGGGGAAATCGGATGCAAATAAGCTGGAATTCTGGACGAAAGCAGAATATGACAGATTTATCGCAGGGATTGAGCCGGGGAGTGAGGATTATCTGATATTTGAAATTCTGTTCTGGACAGGAATCAGGGAAGGAGAGCTTCTGGCATTGAGTCTTTTAGATTTTGATATGAGTGGAAATCTCCTGCATATCAATAAGACGTATAACCGGATCAGGAAAAGAGATGTGATTGATACTCCAAAAACAGAGAATTCAGTCCGTACCATTGATATTCCCAATTTTCTTAAGGAAGAGGTGCAGGAGTATGCGAAGAAACATTATGGATTTCCGGAAGATCAGCGGTTGTTCCCGATTGTGGCGAGAACACTGCAGAAACGTCTTAAGAAATATGAAGCACTGACCAGTGTAAAACCAATCAGAGTGCACGATATCCGTCACAGCCATGTGGCATATCTAATCTACCAGGGCGTAGAACCACTGATTATCAAGGAAAGGCTGGGGCACAAAGACATTCAGATGACATTGAACACTTATGGGCATCTGTACCCGTCACAGCAGAAAAAAGTTGCTGAGATGCTGGACAATAAACGTTAATACGGAGGAAAAGAAGCAAATGAAAACAAAGAAAGTAGTCGGAAAAATATTTGATGCAATTAACTACAGTAAGAAGCTGAAAATAAGTTCCATTTTACCGGATCGGGATTCAGATTATGTGATTCTTCTTGAATTAGAGGACGGAAGCAAATTTGAAATCATTATTATTCCTACAAGGAGATTTGTGTAAGGAGCAAAAGTTATGACTACTGATAGACAAAAAGAAAAAGCCCAGATAAAATATCTGAGCAAGTTCTCTGATAATCAGATTCACTGATATACCATCTTGGCAGATT
>NZ_CABVDF010000353.1:0-1870 GCF_902497045.1 uncultured Blautia sp.
TCCACTCTTTTCAAATAAATATTTTCCCTATACAATGTATTTATGAATACACAAAAGATAAACACCCCGAAAATACAATCAAATACACCATCTGTCCAGGTTTCTGAGCAGACAGCAGTTTCTCCCACTCTGTCACAAAAACCAGCTGGTCTTTCCAGACATGAGAAACTGGCCATACGCAGGAAGCGTCTCCGGCAAAAGCAGGTTCGGCGCCAGAAGCTTATCCTTGCTGTATCAGGTGCTTTTTTTCTTATCGCAATTTTTATTGCAGTCTTTCTTACCCGTCAAAAGCATCCGGAACAGCTTTCCATTAATTCTGCCTGTGAAGCTTACCGCACCTCTGTGGAAAATGCAGCTTCTCAATACGGAATGACCGAATATACAGACCTGATCCTGGCTCTTATGATGCAGGAAAGCTCTGGTCAGGGACCGGATGTTCTGCAGGCCTCAGAGGGATCCTATAATAAAAAGTATCCCCAGGTTCCCAATGGAATCCAGGATGTGGATTATTCCATTGAATGTGGAATCCAGGAACTGAAATATGCAATGGATAAAGCAGGCGTTGCCAGTCCCACAGATATGGCTAAAATCCGTCTTGCCCTCCAGGGCTATAATTTCGGTGCCGACCCTTATTTTGCTTATCTGGAAAAAAACGGGATCTCCACCTGGTCGGAAGCGTCTTCGGAAGCTTTTGCACAGATGGCAAGCGGAAATACGCCACGTTCAGAAGATAATCCTCTGTATGCCACTGCCGGTCCCTGGGACTATGGAGATCAGAAATATCCGGAACATGTGCTGCGGTATTATCATCCGTAAACATATATTTTTCTCATTTGAAAGATTTTACAAATTTTTTTAAAAAATTTCAAAAAAACATTTGACAACTACAATTCTATATGCTATCATATGTTTTGTCGTTGAGGGAAACACCTCAGAGAACAAAACAGAATATGCGATAGTGGCGTAGTTGGTAACGCGCGACCTTGCCAAGGTCGAGACCGCGGGTTCGAGCCCCGTCTATCGCTCTTAAGACCAGAGCAGTTATTGTTCTGGTTTTTTTGTTCATCAAAAATACAGGGCATTCTGTGCCAGCTTTCTTAGAAATTCGCCCTGTTCCCATTTACTATTCATAAAATACTGGAAAAGAAGGTCATTAAAATGAATTACACATACCTGGATATGAAATCTTATACAAGGAAAAAACATTTTGAATACTTCAGCGGGCTGGCTTACCCATATGTAGGTGTTACTGTTAATGTGGATATTACAGAACTGATCCACTTTATCAAAGAACAACGGCTTCCATTTTTTCTGACCATGTGCTATTGCGTTTCTACAGCAGCAAATCAGATTCCTGAATTTCGCCAGAGGATTTTAAATAACCAGATCATAGAGTATGATCACTGCCAGACCTCTCATACCGTGGCATTGGATAACGGAACCTATTGCTATTGTCAGCTGGACAGCTGCTGCTCTTTCGAAGAATATATTCCTTATGCTGTAAAAGAGCAGGAAAATGCAAAACAGACCTCTTCCATTGAAGAATCGGAAGAAGATATCCTGGATAAGATTTTTATCTCTACTGTCCCTTGGATTTCTTATACCTCTCTGATCAATCCGGTTCCTTCTCCTGCAGACAGCAACCCAAGAATCACATGGGGAAAGTATTTTGTACAGAACGGCCGGACACTGCTTCCCCTTTCAGTATTATGCCATCATGCACTGGTAGATGGATTACATATTTCCAGGTTTTATCAAATGTTGGAAAAACAATTTGAAAACATAACAAAACACAATTAAAAATGATACTTCCCTAATCACGACCACCGGCTTAGCCGGTGGTTTGCTTTGACCCTATAAGGGTCTGTTA
>NZ_CABVDF010000354.1:0-1850 GCF_902497045.1 uncultured Blautia sp.
GAGTGAATTTCCAGATTGTATTTTTATAATAAATGGAAAATTGTAAAGGAAAGAGAGGGCTTATGGTGGACAAAAGAGGATACAGAAGCAGAAAAAGAATGCGAAGGCAGAGAAGGACGCTTCTTTTTGTACTTGCTGTAGTTTTTATATTTTTTGGAATGGAACTGGTGGTCCAATGGGGTGCCGGAATGGGTTCCTGGCTGGAAGAAATGAAAAAACCTGTAGTAAAAGAACTTGATATAAGCGGGATCAACAGTCCTTATGCAATTTTAATCCAGGCCCGAAACGGAAAAACCGTGGGAGATATCAATGGAGAACAGAGGATATATCCGGCATCATTGACAAAAATGATGACCTGTCTTACTGCGATAGAAGAAATCGGGAATCTGAATAAAGAGATTACCTTGACTCAGGAAATGTTTGCAGGACTTTATGAGCAAAATGCCACACAGGCAGGCTTTCAGCCGGGAGAGACAGTCAGAGCTGTTGATCTTTTATACGGAGTAATGCTTCCTTCCGGTGCTGAATGCTGTATTGCCCTTGCAGATACCATTGCAGGATCAGAGGAAGGTTTTGTAGAATTAATGAATAAAAAAGCAGATAAACTGGGAATGAAGGATACACATTTTATGAACTCTACAGGACTGCATGATCTGGAACACTACAGTACAGCCGGAGATATGGCAGTTCTTCTGAAGGCTGCGCTGAAAAATGATACCTTCCGGGAAATTATCGAAAGTCCCTGGCATTCTACGCCTCCTACAAATATCCATCCGGATGGGATTACTTATTACAGCACAATGTTTAAGAATCTTTCTGATCCGGCAGTCACAGGAGGAAAGATCATGGGAGGAAAGACCGGCTATACCGGAGAGGCAGGACATTGTCTGGCAAGCTTTGCCGAGATTGAAGGCGTGGAGTATATTCTGGTTACAGCAGGCGCTTCCAATGAAAGCGGATCAACACCTCATATTGCAGATGCAGTGACAGTGTATAACCGCGTGGGAGAAGCGGCACAGTAAATTTCTGTTTGTGAGGGTAGGGCGGAATATTATTTTTTGCCTGTAAAGGATATGCAGGATCAGATTTCTTTGATCCTGCATTACATTTTCCAGACAGCACTGCACATGATCTGCTTTTTTTCATATGCATCGTCTGTGGGTAATAAGAAACTTAAATCCGCTCCACTTCCACAAACAGAAATTTAGTAATTTTCTGCCTTACGTTCAAAATAAGCTCTTGGATGTGCGCATACCGGGCAGATTTCCGGAGCTTCTTCGCCCATGTGGATATATCCGCAGTTACGGCATTTCCAGCCAAGAGGAGCATCGCCCTTAAAGGTTTTGTCAGCTTTGTAGGATTCCAGAAGTTTTTTGTAGCGCGCTTCATGAGCGGCTTCTACTCTGGCAACACCTTCAAATTTTTCGGCAAGTTCTTCAAAACCTTCTTCCCGGGCTTCTCTTGCCATACGGGCATACATATCTGTCCACTCGAAGTTTTCGCCTGCAGCAGCATCTTCCAGATTGGATTCAATGTCATGGATGCCGTGAAATTCCTTGAACCACATTTTGGCATGTTCTTTTTCCTGATCTGCTGTTTCCAGATAGAGAGCTGCCAGCTGCTCATAGCCGGCCTTTTTGGCAGCGGAAGCAAAATAAGTATATTTATTTCTTGCCTGGGATTCTCCGGCAAACGCTTCCATCAGATTTTTTTCGGTTTTGGTTCCGGTATATTTTGACATAGATGTTCCTCCTTATTTTTAATCATGATGATAAAAGAAAACCCCGGAGAACTTTGATATGCTCCCTTCTAGGTAGACAGTTAAAATAATAAAACTGTTTATCAAGGAG
>NZ_CABVDF010000355.1:0-1845 GCF_902497045.1 uncultured Blautia sp.
TCCATAAAATGGAAAAGATTAGGAGCAGGCATAATGAATGAAAAAATTCTGATTGTAGATGATGAACGGGAGATTGCAGATCTGCTGGAGGTTTATCTTCAAAATGACCATTACGTTGTTTATAAATTTTATAATGGAACAGATGCCCTGCGGTGTATGGAAGAAACAGATATCGACCTGGCTGTTCTGGATGTGATGCTGCCGGATATTGACGGATTTCGTATCTGCCAGAAGATTCGGGAAAAATTTTTCTTCCCGGTAATCATGCTTACTGCCAAAATAGAGGACAGTGATAAGATTATGGGGCTGACGATAGGAGCAGACGATTATATTACGAAGCCCTTTAATCCGCTGGAAGTTGTGGCTCGGGTAAAAACACAGCTAAGACGGTGCTCCAGATATAATACTTCCATTTCCGGTCAGCCAGTGGAAAAGTCAGAATACGATATCAGAGGGCTTGTGATCAATAAAGAAAGCCACAAATGCTTTCTGTATGGCAGAGAGATATCCTTGACGCCCATTGAGTTTTCGATTCTCTGGTATCTGTGTGAACATCAGGGAAAGGTCGTCCCGTCGGAAGAATTATTTGAAGCGGTATGGAAGGAGAAATACCTGAACAATAATAATACGGTGATGGCACATATAGGACGTCTCAGAGAGAAACTGGAGGAACCGGCAAAAAAGCCAAGATTTATCAAAACAATATGGGGAGTGGGATATGGAATCGAATAAAAATGGAAGGAATTTTTTGCTGGGAACCCTGTTAAAAACTTATCTGATACAGTTTGCAGTCTGCTCCGTGATCATTATGGCAGGTATCTATGGGATGGACATAGCAGCTACATGGCTGTTTCGCAGATGGTACGGGGAACATTACTTTCTGCATTACAGAGCGCTTTATACATATATGGCGGGGCTTATCGTATGGGTGCTCTGCGTTGTGTGGCTGACTTACAGACTGTTAAAAAAAGTGGTCAGCTATGTCTACGAACTGCAGGCGGCAACAGTAAAAATGTTTGATAAAAATACAGATTACATTGAGCTTTCTCCGGAACTCAGTGAGATTGCAGTAAAAATCAATGCGTTAAAACAGGAAGCAGAGCAGAATGCAAGGCTTGCAAAAGAAAATGAACAGAGAAAAAATGATCTGATTATGTATCTGGCGCATGATCTGAAAACGCCGCTTTCTTCAGTTATGGGATATCTTACGCTATTGCATGATGAACCCCAGATATCAGAAGAGGTGAGGAAAAAATATCTTTCCATTGCCAGAAATAAGGCGCAGCGGCTGGAAGATCTTATCAATGAATTTTTTGAGATCACAAGATTCAATCTGTCGGAGATCATATTACAGTATACAGAGATCAACCTGACACGTCTTCTGGAACAGCTGATCTTTGAATTTCAGCCAATGCTGCAGGAAAAAGGGCTTCAATGCAGTCTCCATGCGCCTGAAAATCTGTTTTTTCGCTGTGATCCGGACAAAATCCAGCGTGTATTTGACAACTTACTGCGCAATGCGATCATTTACAGTTTTCCGGACACTGTCATTACGATTACTGCGGAATTGCAGCAGGGAGAGATAATCATACGGTTTAAAAATCATGGAAATACTATTTCGAGAGAAAAACTGTCGCTGATATTTGAACAGTTTTACCGACTGGATGTGGAGAGAAGCACAAAAGGCGGTACAGGACTTGGCCTTGCCATTGCGAAACAGATCGTAGAACTTCACAAAGGAAGGATTTCTGCTAAGAGCGAGGAAGAAACGGTTCAATTTACGGTTGTTCTTCCCGTTTCGTAGGAAAATCGTAAGAAATTCTATATAAAATATGAGGATTTCCA
>NZ_CABVDF010000356.1:0-1834 GCF_902497045.1 uncultured Blautia sp.
TTGTTAGCACTGTCAAGGGTTGAGTGCTAATATTTTTGTTATTTTTTTGCAAACCTTAAATGAAAAACTAACTTCCACCTTTAGTCTGTTTTGCTCTACATTAGGAACTGGGGGTGGAAGTTAGTCTTGCAATCGTTTATTCTATAAGAAATACCAGGGCTCCTCCCTGGTCATATCCTCCAACTACCGGAAATGGGATATTTTTATTGTATAGGAGGATTCATTTATGTCTACTAAAGCTACTGGAAACAAAAAACACCTTACCCTTGCTGATCGTGCTGCCATTGAACATGGTATCAGCCGTGGGGAAAATTTCACGCAGATTGCCTGCAGAATCAACAAGGATTCTTCTACCATTTCCAAGGAGATTCGGCGTCACCTTTTCCGGGTTCCTCATTTTCAAAACGAAACCCAGCGGAAGCGCTCAGAATGCGAGCATTTTCAGAACTGTGTAAAGCAGCATATCTGCGGGAATCAGACTTGTAATTCCTTATGCTGGAAATGCCGCCCTAAGCGCTGTTCCATGTATTGTCCTGACTTTACTCCCAGACTCTGCGAAAAGTTAAAAAAGCCCCCCTACGTGTGTAATGACTGCCCTCAAATACGCAACTGTTCCCACGACTTCTATTTCTACAGGGCCAATTATGCCAACGATATTTACAGTGAAACAAAATCTTCTTCACGGTCTGGGATTAACCAGACTCCTGAGTCCCTGGAACAGCTGGACCGTCTGGTTTCCCCTCTGCTTCTGCAGGGACAGCCTTTGTCCCATATCTTTGCTTCTAATCAGGAATCCGTCCCTTGTTCTATAAGGACCCTCTACAACTATATAGACCAGGGATACTTCACTGCAATCAACCTCGACCTTCCCCGGAAGGTCCGCTACAAAAAACGTCGGCAGGTCCGCAGAGAACCTGACAACACTGGATATAGAAAAGACAGATCCTATCAGGATTTTGAGAGATATCTGGAAAAGTTTCCAGATACAAATGTGGTGGAATTAGATGTGGTGGAAGGTGCCGGGGGAAAATCAGAACAAGTACTGTTGACCATGCTTTTCCGTAATTGTAGCCTTATGCTTATTTTTCTTATGGAGGCTGACAGGAAGGACAACGTACAAGATGTGTTTCAGCGAATATATACCCATCTGGGAGCAGAGCTATATCGAAAACTCTTTCCGGTCATTCTTACAGACAATGGTGCCTCATTCAAAGATCCAGCTATTTTTGAACGGCCTGAAGGTGAACTTCTATCCCGTGTCTTTTACTGCGATCCCATGGCTTCCTGGCAGAAGGGACGTCTGGAAAAAAATCATGAATTCATCCGTTATATTATCCCCAAAGGTACGACATTCGCAGGCTTGGACCAGGAGCAGGTAACTCTGATCACCAACCACATCAATAGCGTAGCAAGAGCCAGTTTAAACGGCTGCACCCCGTTTGAACTGGCTCTGCTGCTGATAGACAGAAAACTGCTGGACCTCTGCCAGCTGGAAAGGATTCCCGCCAACCAGGTGATCCTTAAGCCATCACTCTTGAAAAAGTAACTGCAAGATCCATTTCCGGTGCTGGTTTCATAATCAGGCCGGTGGAAGTTAATTTTTCAAAAGTACTTTCAGTGGTCCCAAAATCATGCCCATCTTCCAGAAAAAGCTTTGTTTTCTGCCCTTATTATATGTTAATTTTTACGAATAATCCAGAACTATATGGATGTTAGTCCTGCAAAAAGGTCTTATTTTACCTGTGCCAATGTATGGTGGAAGTTACTTTTTCATTCAACCTATTTTTTTGCAAACCCTTTAAAATCAATGGTTTGCAGTATCTTATTTCTTTTG
>NZ_CABVDF010000357.1:0-1826 GCF_902497045.1 uncultured Blautia sp.
CACTGATCGCCCGACTTTCTGTGCGGCCCTTGCCGACATGAAGCGGCATGATTCTCGTGGTTGCCATAGGTCAGACCTCCTTCCCGAAAAGAAAACGGCCTGCCATAGCAGACCGCTTTCACTATTCTATAAAACTTTCTTCATCGAAAAAATTGAACTCATCATCTTCTAAGTGTCTTGGTGGAAATCTCATTTCATATTGCTCTTGCGCCAATGCACGGACATCAGGCCGCCTATCCTTTAGTCGATTTTTCAGCCAGGACAACTGCTCTTTCGATAGCCTCCATGGAAGATTCAAAAGACGATTCAGTGTCATCAGTTCAGCCTGCGTTTCTGCTGGTAGCGAAGCACAGGATTTACAAATGTGGGATGCATGACCTTTGCCTGAAAATTTTTCGTTGGCTTTGTATTCACCACAAACTTTACAATAGTGTCCATGCTTTTTCATAAGCTGATGCCCTTCTCGCAAAGAACATATAACCTGCGAATTGCTTTCATAATCACATCCCATTCCAAATCAGAAGCATAAGAAAACTTTTTACGGTATGCCTCCCAAAGTTTTTGCATAACCGAATCATTTTCCACTTCGTCAAAAACTTCTTCAGCCTGGTTAAGATACTTCTCCGATCCCCGTTTATGAGCAGTTGCCAGAAGCGCATCATGTAAAATTTTCGGGTTCAGCGTGGTTCCATGCAGCTGTTCTAAAATGTAAATATCGTAGAAATCTCTCATGCGGGTATTGGTTGTGGTTCTGGTAATAATGGTTTCCAGTTTTTCTGCCAGCACAGTTTCTAAATTATAAGCCCAAATATCAATGGAGCGATCTTCCAGCATAAGTTTGAATGAATACCGAACCTCTCTTGGAGTGATTGCATCTCCCGTAGAAATATCAATTTTCAAAGGGGTCACTACACCATCGAATGTTGTACTCATGCTGACACGAATCCCCGGATACTCTGCTTCATCCATAATCTCCGAAATACTTTTCAGCTGAAATTTAACACCATCATCAATCGGAACAGTTACGATTGATGAAATTAGATTCTCAATATCCTCCACATTAACATTAGCTCCTTTTATGGTTGCATCCAAATCCATCGTAGAGCGGGCATCCAATCCAACCATAGCCGCTACCAACATACCACCCTTCAAGATAAACTTATCACGATACTCAGAAAGAGAAATACGCTCCAAAAAACGCTCCATCATGTAGTTCCTCATTAAAATCTGAGCATCTGCGGATTTTTCTCTGGAAAGGTTTCGTATTAAATCTTTAAGCTGCCTTGCTGTTTTTATCATAAAAGTACCTCCAAATACTGTCGTAAAATTTTTTCCACCTTGAACATCCCAGCATATTGCATTAAAGCTCGCAGGTTCTTATCTTTTCTACGGGCATACGCTTTCAGTGCTCCCTGAAAGGTCTGAATTTCAATTCTGCTACGGCTTCTGAGCAAATCACAGATCGTTCGCTCCATATCATAAACCGGCACAGTATGCCCGAACGGAGTTTTCGCTGTTGTAAGTCCTACATCATGTAAGTCTGCTTTAATCGTAAAAACTTGAATGCCTTCTGCTTTCATTTTGCTTGGATTGCATCCAGTTTTGACCGTAACTGTATATTCTATTGGTTCACGGTCTGTCAGATCGTGAAAAAATAAAGCTGTTTCATGTGAAAATACTGCTTGTTCAAATCGCAAATGAAGCAGATACATGGCATCCACCCAGGAATCTTTGGACAGATAAATCCCATGTGCGACTCTATCCAAATCTCGTGAACGCACATAATCATAAAATACCGGCTTTGAAATTCCAGAAGATACGACCTG
>NZ_CABVDF010000358.1:0-1807 GCF_902497045.1 uncultured Blautia sp.
CAATATATATAGATTACCTATATAAGGAGAGTGAATGATATGGCAATTGAGAAAGCTTTAGTTTCCGGAAGTATGACCCTGCTTATTTTGAAATTATTATCAGAAAAGGATATGTACGGTTATGAGATGATTGATACCTTACGTCAAAAATCTCAGAACGTTTTTGAATTGAAAGCAGGAACTTTATATCCGCTTCTCCATAGCCTTGAGGATAAGGGAGCGTTAGTTGTATATGAGCAGGAGGCTGGCGGAAAAATCAGAAAGTATTATAGTCTGACCAGGCAGGGAAGAGGCCTTCTGGACAAGAAAACAGAAGAATGGAGAGAGTATTCGGAAGCAGTATCAAATGTTCTTGCATTGGAGGTGTAGCTTATGGAAGAGTATCTGAAAATATTGCTGGAGCAGATCCGTTGTAAAAAGGCACGGCCTTATATACGACAGGAGCTGCAGGATCATATGGAAGATCAGATTGAGGAAAATATTCAGTTGGGGATGAATTTTGAACAAGCAGAAAAAGAAGCTGTGAAAGATATGGGAGATCCGGTGGAAACAGGGATTTCTCTTGACCGCATCCATAAACCACAGGCTGCATGGAAGCTTCTTTTTATAGTGATCATGATCAGTGCTGTCGGTATTTTTGCGCAGATTATGATAGCAAGGCATGCAAAGGGAGAATATGTATCTGCATCCGGGAGATATGTAGTTCATGTTATGCTGGGAAGTGCCGTTATGATTTTTTTATATTTTTTAGATTACACGGTACTTGCAAGATTTTCCAGGATCATTGCCAGTGGGCTGATTGTTCTGTGTTTAGTGTCAGTTTTGTCCGGAAATATGGTCAACGGTATGATATATTATATTGCAATAGGAGGAAGACCGGTATCTGTACAGGCATTGATGCTGTTTTATGTTCCGGTTTACGGGGGAATTATTTACAAGTATCACGGATCGGGCTATGGGGGACTGATGAAATCGATAGCATGGATGATCCTGCCGGTCGTTCTTGTATTCCGCCTTCCGTCTCTGACAATTGCAGGTATGCTGATGGTATCTATGCTGGTGATACTGACAATGGCCATACAGAAAGGCTGGTTCCGTATACATAAGAAAAAAGCAATATGCGGGGTGTGGGGGATTTTTATGATCCTGCCGGCAGCAGCTCTTTTTATAATGTATTTTGGAAATGGTCTGATGCCTTATCAGAAAGAGCGTGTTCAGGCATTTTTTGCTGGCGGAGGAGAGGAAAATCCTTTGAAAATCCTTATGAATGCAAATAAATTTGCAGGAAGCAGTGGTGCAGAGGTAAGCATGGTTCTGCCTGAGTTTAACAGAGATTATATACTGAGTTATTTATCCTCTGTGTATGGAATGATTGCCGGAATTCTTATATGCTGTGTTCTGGCTGTCCTGATCATTGCGGTTTTTAACACTGCTGTGAAACAAAAAAATCAGTTAGGTATGATAATGGGATGCGGATGTGGTATGATCTTTCTTGTAAGTTTTCTGGTTAATGTATTGGAAAATGTCGGAATACTTCCATCTTCTGCTGCATTTCTTCCATTTATATCTGCGGGGGGAAGCTATATTATTGTTTCCTATGGATTAATGGGGATTGTGCTAAGTATATACAGATATAAAAATGTTTATCCACGCCATGTAAAGATAAGTGGCCAAAAAAGGAAAACAACGGCAGGATTATAGGCTGACATTTCAGAGAGCCTGTGAAAAATCTCTGTAAATTAAACAATACAAGGGTCTTCTATGATAAAATATTAAAATCATAGGAGGCCTTTTATTATGGCAAACA
>NZ_CABVDF010000359.1:0-1744 GCF_902497045.1 uncultured Blautia sp.
CGCTCCCTCCAATTTTATTGTGAAAAATGAATATTATGCATAAAAAATGAATTAAACACAGATATTATACATAATTGTAAATAATTATGCAATACAAAAATCGTATGAAAAAGAAAAGCCAGCAACTGATCTGGAAGAAGCTGCTGAGAAGAAAATGACCAGTCAAAAACATGTCGAAACTTGAAGAACGAATTTTCTGGACATATAAAGCCGGATGCCATATAATAAGACTCACCAGAGATCTTCTGGTATATCTGCCGTCAAGTCAGACGGAACTATCCCATCTTATTTTATTTAAAACAGACGTATGAAAGGAGGCAAGGACGAATTTTAATAGAGGAAATGCTGGTGCTGACGATTGCAGGAACTGCGGTTGTGATGGATATTGCCAGTATGCGGATCAGCAATGGCTGGATTCTTTGTTCTCTTTTGTCTGGATTTCTATACAGTATCAGCGGAAAAGGTCCCTGTTTCAGAGAGTTTGTTTTTGGAACTCTGATTCCTGCAGCAGTCCTTGGAGGATTGTGTTGGTTCAGGATGCTGGGAGCAGGTGATATTAAACTGCTTTGTTCTCTTGGAGGGATTATTGGGCCGGAGTCTGTCTGGCGCTGCATGGGAGTTTCTTTTTTTATAGGAGCAGTTTTTTCATTGCTGTTTCTTGTTCTATATGGAAACCCGGCAGAAAGACTCTGGTATCTGAAATCTTATATAAGAGAGTATTTGAGAACAGGGGTCAGGAAACCTTATTACAGGAAAGGATCTGCGTTGGAAAATTTTCATTTTACAGTTCCGATATTTATGAGCGTAATGCTTTATGCAGGAGGTATATATTGAAAAAGCATATTTTTGCAATTTGTGATCCGGAGGCGGAGTATGCCCGGAATTTTATGGATTATTTAAATAGAAAAAAGAATCTGCCTTTTGAAGTACAGGCATTTACCGGACCGGAAAGCCTTGTAGCTTATGGGAAGGAACACAGGATAGAGCTCCTTTTGATAGCAGAGGAAGCTGTATGCGGAGAACTTCGCGATCTGGACATTGGTAAGATCATTGTTCTTACAGAAGGAGTAAGCTCTGCGGAAAAAAGTCCTTATGCAGGAGTTTATAAATATCAGTCCTCAGCGCAGGTGGTGCGGGAAGTTATGGCATGCTATGGAGAAGAAGCCTCAATTTTGCCGGCACAGTCGCCTGTTTTGAAAAAAACAACAGAAGTGCTGGGAATTTATTCACCGTCAGGACGATGTCTGAAAACCTCTTTTGCACTTACTCTCGGGCAGCTGCTTGGAAAAAACAGACCGGTATTGTATCTGAATATGGAGGAATATTCAGGATTTGACAGTCTTTTTGGAAAGAACTTTCCAGCGAATCTCAGTGATCTTTTATATTATGTCCGTCAGGGGGAACAGAACCTTACTGCACGGATCAACAGTATGGTGCAGACTGTGGGGCAGCTTGATTTCATTCCTCCGGTACAGTCGCCTCTTGATATACGAGGAACACCGTGGCAGGACTGGATCTGCCTGATCCAGGAAATTATGCTGCACAGTCCTTATGAGACCTTGATACTGGATATTGGAAATGGGATTGATGAGGTATTTCAGATTCTGGATATGTGCGGCAGAATTTATATGCCTGTTCTGCCGGATAAGATGTCCTGCTGTAAGCTTGCTCAGTTTGAAAATCTGCTGAGAACTCTTGAATATCCAAGGGCACTGAAAAACTTCCATTTCTTCTTAAGTGGAAG
>NZ_CABVDF010000360.1:0-1735 GCF_902497045.1 uncultured Blautia sp.
ATTTATTATTCAGGGACTCAGCCCAGGTCAAGCATGAGAAGGGGATTTCTGCTATGGCTGAATCCCTTTTATCTTTTGTCTATTAAAATGCAGACCACACATTGTCCTCTGGGGTATATCTGTGATATATTTTCGTTTCTGCCTCCTTTCATTTGATCAGTAATTTTAGAAAACACCAGATAGGTCTGAGAAAAATCTCTGCATGCAATACCAATTTTATCTGAATAACTGTGGAAATTTATATGGCTGCTACAGCAAGAACGCCGCATGACTAAAGAACAGCAGACATACTTTTTGAAAAAGGTCATATATAAGCTATTATTATCTCTTTGATGCTAACAGGATCATTTACCGGCCTGCACTCAGAAAATTTTTCTTATAAGCTATTATACTGTATTTTTATCTATATGCAAGGCTTTTCAGCAGTTTATAAAAAAATTTCGATTTAGTTTCCAAATATTTTATAATTTAGGTAAATTGAATTTCTTTACATCTGCTATAGTTGTGGTATATAATAGATGCTAAGTTGATATGCATTTTTTTGCCGTGGCAAAAGTCATGGATTCTAATCTGTCTGTGTAAATATGCCATATTCTGCATATGATTTAATATGCATATGGTAAATATACGTTATACAGCACATAAAGAATAGGATGTGATCATATGAAAATAGAAAAAATAAATGAAAACCAAATCCGCTGCACTCTCACCAAGGAAGATCTGGAACTTCATCAAATCCGCCTTAGTGAGCTTGCATATGGTTCTGAAAAGGCGAAAAAGCTCTTCCGAGATATGATGGAACAGGCACAGCTGCAATTCGGATTCGAAGCTGATAATATACCTCTGATGATCGAAGCAATTCCAGTCACTTCAGACAGTATCATCCTTATTATTACCAAGGTAGAAGATCCGGAAGAGCTGGATACCCGTTTTTCAAAATTCACCCCCTTTAAAGACCGCGGACAATCGGAAGCTCTTCAGCTTGACGGAGCAGATAATATCATTGATATTTTCCAGAAACTCTGTGAAGCTAAATTAAAGGGAAGTTCAAAAAAGACTTCTGCCGCTTCTGATTCTGCAAAAGAGGCAGCTTCTCAGGACGCTCCTTCCGTTGATCTGATACGACTCTTCAGCTTTTCACAGCTGGATGATGTGATTGCCGCATCCCATGGACTAAACGGATTTTTTACAGGTATAAACACCCTTTATAAAGATCCTGCCGAGGGAAAATATCGTCTCGTTCTCCACCAGTCCGATATATCTCCGGAAGATTTCAACCGGACATGCAACATCCTTTCCGAGTATGGAATCAGCAGAGCCTTTTCTTCTGCAGGAGAAGCCTACCTGAAAGAACATGGAGAAACAATCTCCGTAAATGCACTTCAACAGCTTGCACAGATCTGATCCATGATTTTTACACTATGAAAAAAAGGCGCTCCATATCATATGGAACGCCTTTTTTAGTCTTATTATTTGCTAAGAAAATCATTAATCTGCTGAACAAGGATATCTGAGTCAAATCCATGAACCATAGCTGCCTCTTCCAGAGATTCTCCCTGAGAAGACGGACATCCGATGCAGTGCATTCCCATTCTCATAAGGATAGCAGCGCAGTTCGGATCAATTCTGAGAAGCTCGCCAATGGTAGTTTCTTTTGTAACCTGTGCCATTTCTATTTCCTCCTTTTTATATTTTATGCAGAAAAAATTTCTTATTATTCCCTGCAGTGTTATGC
>NZ_CABVDF010000361.1:0-1721 GCF_902497045.1 uncultured Blautia sp.
TATACTAAGCTTAAAATAAATAATAGCGAAGTAGGAATTTATGCGTTAAGTGTTCATTGGCTGGGGAGTCGCCGTGAAACGAAAAGCTTGTTTACATCTTAAGGAAGGCTTACGATATATTTTCCGCACCCGTTGCTACATGTGAGAACATCTCATAATGTGGAGGGAATATTATTTATTTCAATAAATTCCATTATGGAGGTGTTTTTATTATGCAGAAAAACAATCATTCTGTACGTAACGTGAAAACCCTTGTATTTATGGCTCTTCTGGTTGCCATGCAGCTTGTACTTTCCAGGATCTTTGTGATTGAACTGGGACCTTACCGTATTACGGTAGGAACTGTATGTACAGTGCTGGCCGGTCTTTGGATGGGACCTGTGGCAGGCGGTATCTGCGGCGGATGCGCGGACATCATTGGATGCTTTATCAAGGGATATGCAGTAAATCCGTTTATTACACTTGCAGCAATTCTCTGGGGAGTACTCCCGGCGCTTGCAAAGAGATTTTATGCAAACAAATCCAGAACAGGAAAGACCGTAGGGATTTCTCTTTCTATTATCTGTACAGGAGCACTTTGTTCTCTTGTGCTTACAACAGCAGGACTTGTGATTTTCCTTGGATATTCTTTTTATGCGATCATGCCTGGAAGACTTGTCCAGTTTGCAATTATGATGCCTGTGTACTGTGTACTGACCTGTCTGCTGTATTTCAGTCCTCTTACAACGCTGGTGGCAGGAAATACAACACCGCAGGTTATGGGCAAGGCAGCATAAGAAATTTTAAAAGAAAAATAAATGATAATTACATAACTGATTCCCCATACAGGGACTGACACAGATGGAGCAGATCATACTCCAAATGCAGGCAGAAATGTCTGGCTTCTGTGCCGGTTCCTGTATTTTTATTTGTCAGGAATAAGGAAGTCTGCATCTGGAGAGGAAGGCGGAACGGTAGTCTGTACCCGGAACCAGTACGTATAAAAATACTGAAATCCAAGTGAAGAATAGAGATTTTTAGCCGCGGTATTTCCCTTTACAACCTGAAGATAGGCATGCTCAGCACCTTTTTTGCAGCCTTCTGCCAAAAGTCCGGAACAGATCTGGCGGGCAAGCCCCTGGCCGCGATATTCTTCTTTTACATGAATGGCATAAATACCAATATAATCACGATCCAGAATCCCCAGTCCTGTGGCGACGATCTGTTTATTCTTTTTCACACAGGCACAGATGGTGCGTTTCGGAATAGCGTGATACATGGATGGAACCACCGCTCTGTGCACAGGATCTTTTGTTCCTTTCAGGTCAAAAAGTCCGGTGATCCAGAAATCGGGAATGTGATCTGTCAGGATGATATCATCACAGCAGGCATTTAAATGGGTATGGGACAGATCCAGGGTCATGACCTCTGTAGTATGCTGGATCTTATATCCGCGGTTTTCCAGAGTATAGTCAAAATCAGGAGAAACAAGGGGACTGATCTTAAAAACAGCAGGAGTTCCCAGCCGCTGGTATTCATGTTCGCAGTAAGGAATTTTTTCCCTCCAGGGAAGGCTGGAGACTCCGAACTGCTCTACGCTGTTGGTTCTGTGTGTATAAAAATGAGAAAAACGCAGGATCCAGCCGTCATACAGCTCCATTTTATATGACGGCCATGCATTTAAGGACATATCTTCTATTTTTTTTATAGTTGTTTCCATGATCGCTCCCTCCAATTTTATT
>NZ_CABVDF010000362.1:0-1696 GCF_902497045.1 uncultured Blautia sp.
TCTACCTCTGCCTGATAGGAATACATCTGCTTAATGTCTTAACTAAATGACATTGAGGCATCAGAGCCTCCCTTTTATCTTCCTGTTACTGCTCACTACGCTCACAGCAACGAGCCAAAATTCATTCCAGATTGCCTGCGGCAACAGAATTTTGGCCTGTATGTCTCGGGATTTTGGCATATATATGCCAAATCACCTCGCGGGATAGTGCCGTATGAACAGTAACATCTTCTTTTCTTTGTTCTTGAAAAAGGGGACAGATGCTAGTATAATAAGGGCATTGAAAAAATTTTAGGAGAGATAACATGGAAAAAACAATGGAAAAAATCGTGGCTCTGGCAAAAGCAAGAGGCTTTGTGTATCCGGGCTCTGAAATCTACGGCGGTCTTGCAAACACCTGGGATTACGGAAATCTTGGTGTAGAGCTGAAAAATAACGTAAAACGTGCATGGTGGCAGAAATTTATTCAGGAATCTCCGTATAATGTAGGTGTGGACTGTGCGATTCTTATGAATCCTCAGACATGGGTAGCATCCGGACATCTGGGTGGATTTTCTGATCCTCTGATGGACTGTAAAGAATGTCATGAGCGTTTCCGTGCAGATAAACTGATCGAAGATTATTGTGCAGAGCATGACATTGCCATTGAAGGCAGTGTGGATTCCTGGTCTCAGGAACAGATGATGGACTTTATCAAAGAGCATCAGGTTCCATGTCCAAGCTGCGGCAAACATAACTTTACTGACATCCGTCAGTTCAATCTGATGTTCAAAACATTCCAGGGTGTAACTGAGGATGCCAAAAATACGGTATATTTAAGACCTGAGACAGCCCAGGGTATTTTTGTAAACTTTAAAAATGTACAGAGAACTTCCCGCAAAAAGATTCCTTTTGGAATCGGACAGATCGGTAAATCCTTCCGTAACGAGATCACACCGGGCAACTTTACTTTCCGTACCCGTGAGTTTGAACAGATGGAACTGGAATTCTTCTGTGAGCCGGATACAGACCTTGAATGGTTTGCATACTGGAAACAGTTCTGCCTTGACTGGCTCAGCTCTCTGGGACTGAAGGAAGATGAGGTGCGCTATCGTGACCATGATCAGGAGGAACTGAGCTTCTACAGCAAAGCTACTACAGACGTGGAATTCCTGTTCCCGTTTGGATGGGGCGAGCTGTGGGGAATCGCAGACAGAACCGATTATGACCTGACACAGCATCAGAACGTATCCGGACAGGATCTGACATATTTCGACGATGAGAAGAAAGAAAAATATATTCCATATGTAATTGAGCCGTCTCTGGGCGCTGACCGTATGGTTCTTGCTTTCCTTTGCAGCGCATATGATGAAGAAGTCCTGGATGCAGAAAAGAACGATGTACGTACCGTACTTCATTTCCATCCGGTACTTGCACCTGTAAAGATCGGTGTCCTTCCGCTTTCCAAAAAGCTGAATGAAGGTGCTGAGAAAGTATTCCAGCAGCTTTCCAAGAAATACAACTGTGAGTATGACGATCGTGGAAATATCGGCAAGCGCTACAGAAGACAGGACGAGATCGGAACTCCGTTCTGCGTAACCTACGATTTCGATTCTGAAACGGATGGAGCAGTTACTGTCCGTGATCGTGATACCATGGAGCAGGTACGCGTGAAGATTGATGAGCTTGACGCTTACTTTGCAGATAAATTTACATT
>NZ_CABVDF010000363.1:0-1691 GCF_902497045.1 uncultured Blautia sp.
ATATATTTCCTATAATAAAAAGGAGTATTAAAAATCAAGGAGAAAAATGCTATGAGAGGCTTTGAATATTACACCCCCACCAGGGTGATCTTCGGAAAAGATACACATCTTCAGGCCGGTACTCTTCTAAAAGAATATGGCTGCCAAAAGGTACTCGTCCATTACGGAAGCGGCAGCGCCGTTTCCTCGGGACTTCTGGACGAGATATGTACAAGCCTGAAAGAAGCAGGAGTAGATTTCGTCACACTGGGAGGAGTTGTTTCCAATCCCCGTCTCAGTAAAGTCCGGGAGGGAATCCGGCTCTGTCAGGAAGAGCAGGTGGATTTCATCCTTGCCGTAGGAGGCGGAAGTGTCATCGACTCCTCCAAGGCTATCGGCTATGGAGCTGCCAATCCCTGGACTGATGTATGGAATTTTTTCCTGAAAACAGAAATTCCAAAAGACTGTCTCCCTATTGCTGCAATCCCTACCATCGCAGCTTCCGGAAGCGAGATGAGCGGCTCCTGTGTGATTACAAATGAAGACGGCTGGCTGAAGAGAGGCTCCACAAGAAGCGACCTCTGCCGCCCCAGATTTGCCCTTCTGAATCCAAGACTCACCTACACGCTTCCTCAGTATCAGACAGAAAGCGGCTGTGTGGATATCCTTCTCCATACCATGGAGCGTTATTTTGTCAATCTGGAAACTATGGAGATTACAGACAGCATCAGTGAATCTCTTATGCAGACGGTGATCTATAATGCAAGGATTCTCATGAAGGAACCGGGAAATTACAATGCCCGTGCCGAAGTCATGTGGGCCGGAAGTCTTTCCCATAACGGTCTGACCGGCTGCGGCACCGGAGGAGGCGACTGGGCCTGCCATCAGCTTGAACATGAGCTGGGAGGGCTTTATGACGTAGCTCACGGAGCAGGACTTGCTGCCATCTGGGGAAGCTGGGCACGATATGTCTATCAGGAAAATCCGGAACGCTTTGCACAGTTTGCAACCAATGTGTTTGACATTCCATGCTTTGCAGATTTTGAAAGTACAGCCCTTGCCGGCATTGAAGCAATGGAAGACTTTTTCCGCTCCATCAAAATGCCCACCAGTCTTCATGAGCTGGGGCTTGATCTGGATGAAAAACAGATTCATGAGCTTGCCTTTAAATGCAGCTTTGAGGATACCCGGACCATTGGTGTGTTTAAACAGCTGAATATGAAAGATATGGAAAAAATATATCTTATGGCGCGCTGACGCAGAGAAAGCCTGGCGGTTTCACAACAGTGAGTGAATACCGTCAGGCTTTCTTTATTTCAGAATCTTTATCTGAGGATATGTTTAGTGTTCTCCGCACTCATGTGCATGTTCATGTTCATGACAGATAGAACCTGTAGAGATCAGTTCTCCTTTCAAGTATGCTTCTACTGCTGCAGCCGCATCTCCCTGGGCACCTACGATCACTTCTACGCCGCGCTCATTAAAGATATCTACAGCTCCGCCTCCCATTCCTCCGGAAATAATAACTTCCGCACCATGATCAGCCAGGAAGTTCGGAAGGAATCCCGGACGATGTCCCGGATTTGGAACGCTGTTTTCTGCAACAATCTTATTTTCTTCTGTATCAAAGAAAATAAAATTCTCACAATGACCAAAATGACCTGCAACTTCTTTTCCCATAGCAGCAACTACAATTTTCATAACTATTATCT
>NZ_CABVDF010000364.1:0-1688 GCF_902497045.1 uncultured Blautia sp.
CTCCTTGATAAACAGTTTTATTATTTTAACTGTCTACCTAGAAGGGAGCATATCATTTTGAAAGAACCGGGGATTTGTTATTTGTTAAAATGGGATTTAAAGGAAGTAATACAGCGCTTTAACAGATGCCCTGATTCTACCAAAATTTCTTCCCTGGTTCTGGAAAAAAACAAAGAATGGCAATCCCAGGTTTTTTTCTGTGCCTTTGGAGGAACAGGAAAAGAGGGCTCAGCAGTAAGATTACGGAATTTAACTGTATGGGAATTACAGGTCATACAAATCTCCAATGAAGAGTTCCTTTTCAGAATATCATAAGGAATCAATACCTGAAAATCGTAAAAACAAGCCAGGGTACTGCCGTGATATCGGAATACACGATCAGCATTCTGTTGGAAACTGCATGGGAGAGTTATTGCCTGTTTTTTTGCAGTTAAACGAACAAAAAAATGCTCTGGTTTTGGAAAATGTACCCCTGTTTTTGCGGAACCATAAAGCAGAAGACCATTATCCTGAGGAATCAGCTGCTGAAGCTTTACCACATAAGAGGACATGGAAGCTGTGGTGGTTTCTCCATATCGGTAATGGTAATCTTCATTCTTATATTCAAGAATTCCGGAATCAGCACCGTATTTTGTACGGATGACCAAATCCTTTTGCTCCTTGGAAAGATTTTTTTGCTCCAGGATGATCGGATCACTGATATAAGACAGGCATTCCTTTAGGAGAACCATAAATTTTTCTTTTTCTGAGGGAGTCAGGACATGTTCCGGGAATTCTTCCATACGGAATCGGCTCTGCAGATCATACATCATGTGGAACTGAACAAATTTTGGCACAGAGCCATACAGAGCAAGGGCTTGTTGTGCAGACCAGAGGACATATTCCTGCAGACAGTCCAGATACCATTCTTTATGTAGTTTGGAACCGTTTAGGGCAGAATTCATACTTTCCCGGCATCGATAGTCATAACGAGCCTGAGGAACAATGCCATATATGGGGTTTTTGAGAAAAAGTCCCATAATGGCTCTTGCATCCTCCGCATACCGCAGAGTGGTGCTGAAAAAATCTGGAGTTAAGACTTCTCTTTTAAAAAAAGCGGAAGCAGCAGATAATTGTACAAAGGAATATTTTTGGTTCAGATCCACAAGAAGGTTCTTGTTGGATGCAAATTTATAATTTAACCGATGCGGCTGTTCTTTTTTTTCAAAAAAGTAAATAGGAATAGATACAAGATCTGCCCTGTCATCTATAGTGATGAAATATTGATACACGGAAGATAAGGTGTCTGGGGATAACTTATCATCAGAGTCCATAAAATTGATATATCTGCCTTCTGCTACAGCAATTCCTGCGTTTCGGGCAGAGGATACACCGCCATTTTCCTTGTGGATCACCTTGATGTTATCAGGATATTTTTTTTGCCAGAAATCACATATGGAACCAGAAGAATCAGGAGAACCATCATCTACCAGGATCAGTTCGACAGAGTCCTGAAAGCCGATATCCTGTACAAGAATACTCTGAATAGCATCTTCCAGATAGTTTTCTGCGTTATATACAGCAGATATGATAGAAAATTTGAATCGATAATCAGTCATGGATATTCTCCTTTCCCAGATATAACTTAATAGGCGTTTGCGAAACGCCACAAGCCGCATAAATACGGCATTTTAACTTTTATAAAACAA
>NZ_CABVDF010000365.1:0-1688 GCF_902497045.1 uncultured Blautia sp.
TATACTATATGCAGGTAGATTACGATAAATATCGGTGAAATAAAAGGAGGAAGTACATTGTTAGAGATCATGTCAAATGAAGCTGAGTCCTCTGCCAAGATTATTGTCATTGGTGTGGGCGGAGCTGGAAATAATGCAGTAAACAGAATGGTGGAAGAGACCATCGGAGGGGTAGAGTTTGTAGGTGTGAATACTGATAAGCAGGCCTTAACTCTCTGTAAAGCTCCAACAGTACTTCAGATTGGTGAAAAGATAACGAAAGGCCTTGGTGCAGGAGCACAGCCGGAAGTTGGTCAGAAGGCCGCTGAGGAAAGCATAGAAGAAGTAAAACAGTTAATGGAAGGGGCTGACATGGTATTCGTTACCTGTGGAATGGGCGGCGGTACCGGAACAGGTGCGGCACCTGTGATCGCGGCAGCAGCCAAAGAAATGGGAATCCTGACAGTTGGCGTTGTGACAAAGCCTTTCCGTTTTGAAGCAAAGACACGTATGAACAATGCTCTTGCAGGAATCGAAAACCTGAAGAAGTCAGTGGATACTCTGATCGTTATCCCTAATGACAAGCTTCTTGAGATCGTTGACCGCCGTACAACTATGCCGGAGGCACTTCGCAAGGCTGACGAAGTTCTTCAGCAGGCTGTTCAGGGAATCACTGATCTGATCAATCTGCCGGCACTGATCAATCTTGACTTTGCAGATGTTCAGACAGTCATGACTGATAAGGGTATCGCTCATATCGGTATCGGAGAGGCAAGAGGAGACGATAAGGCTATGGAAGCTGTTCAGCAGGCTGTTTCTTCACCGCTTCTTGAAACGACTATTAAGGGTGCTACTCATGTTATCATTAATATTTCCGGAGATATCTCTCTTATGGATGCAAACGATGCAGCAAGCTATGTTCAGGAGCTGACAGGAGAGGAAGCAAATATCATCTTTGGTGCAATGTATGATGATTCTGTTGCTGATTATGCAAGAATTACTGTAATTGCTACAGGATTATCTGATGCAGCGCCTAAAACCAATTCCTTTGGCGGCAGAAATACAGCTTCTTCCCCGTTTTCTGTAAGAAAGCCGGCTGCAGCAGGAACTTCAACACCTGTTTCAGGTTTGAACATGCCAAGCTTTAATCTTCCAAATATGAATTCATCTTTTGCTTCTAAAGTGCCCACAAGCACTGTACAGAAAAAAGATATTCAGATTCCAGATTTTCTGAAAAACAGATAAATATCAAGAATAGAAGAGGACACTGCATGGTGCAGTGTCCTCTTTTTCAGCATTTGCATGCAAATGTGCTGCATTTGGTTTCTGATTGTGCAGAGGCATTTTCGCCGTTGATGTCAATAGCAGATGCGGTACATCGGCAGTGTTCATTGTAGGTGCACTCCCGGGCTTTGCAGTCAATGTTGATTTTTTCACAGCCGCAGGAGTCTTTGATGCTGTTTACTGCAGAGCCTTCATTGCGGTCGCGGAAGCTTCCGCAGCAGGTTTCGTCTGCAATCCGGGCATCCGATCCTGTTACCTGGATCTCTCCTCTGGAACAGAGGCGATCTTTGTTGTAGACACAGGTTACTGCTGTACAGTTAAGAATTGTCATGTTCATGTCCTCCTTGGATTGGTAATTGCGGTAAATAGTATTCCCGAAAAAAAGGATTCTATACGGTTCGTCTCTCACTTTAAAATAAAAAAAA
>NZ_CABVDF010000366.1:0-1686 GCF_902497045.1 uncultured Blautia sp.
TTTAACCTGGCCTGTTTCTCCGTCAGTCTGCCGGTATCGATCAGTTCAATTTTTCCCATAGCCAGAAACCACCTCCTACTGTTCCAAGGAGTCCTGATCCCTGATTTTTTGACTTTTCATGCAAAAAAAATAAAACCTGCTGCCATCCGCAGATCTCTCTGTAAACAGCAACAGGTTTTCCCTGATATACTTTATTCACTTTTTATGGAGTCAATCAGCCTTCTCAAAGAATCCTCAAAACGCTGATCATCCTCCGCAGTCCGCTTCGCCGGTCCTTTCAGATGATGTTTCTTCTTCGCATTCCTTGCTTTCTTTGCCATGTGACGCTCCAACAGCATCTGATCAATATTTTCATTGGTGTACCACTTTCCGCTCTGATGGATTCCATAAGCACCTTTTCCCAGTATCATGGCCGCAACACCATAATCCTGCGTTACCACAAGATCACCTTTCTGGCAGATGCTCACCAACTTAAAATCAACCGCATCCGCTCCAGCTCCCACCGTGATCACCTCACTGTAATCAGACTGTAGCACATGGTTCGTATCACACAGCAGCGTAACCGATATTCCTTTTTCCTTTGCCACCTGCTCCGTAATTTTTACAACCGGACAGGCATCTGCATCAACCAATATTCTCATCATTCGCTCCCCTAGATTCATTTCAAAGCTTCTGCAGATTTATGTATGCTTCATTTAATGATCTGCGGAATAATTCATCCTTCTGCCTAGGCATTAATCCGGGTTCGTCAATATAAATCGTGCAGGCATCTGCTACCGTATCGAGAAAATATTTATGAAATGCTGGATTTTCATAAGTCTTTGCATATTCCGAATAAAACGATTCTGCCATTTCATAATATTCTTCTTTTGTAATTTTCCCATCAAGATATTCCTTGATCTGTTTTAATAAGTTCTCCCTAAATCCATTACCTGTAAAATTATTCTCCATATAGTTCCAACTCTCTACATGCCTCAATACCAGTAATCATACGGATTTTTTCTAACATCCGTGTACTTTTCTCCCGTCCGTGCAATACTCTTCTCAGCCTCTTCCCTCGTCGCAAACAGCCTGTGAGCCTTCACCTGTATTCCGCCACCCGTATCTGTAAAACGGACCATGAACATCCCGCCAGAACGCCTGCGGATCTCCACCTCTCTCACATACCTGTTTGATTCCACAATATATGCAGTATCCCCGACTTTCATTGAATCACACTCCTGCACTCAAAACATCCTTCATCCTCACCAGAACCGGAAGCACCTGCCCCTCGGCAAATCTCCGTTCAAAAGAACCATTGGAAAAATGATCCTCTCTCAGCAGCATTGTCAATAATGCTGTACAAAGTTCATAATCCGCCTTCGGAATACGTTCCAATTCTTCGTCACAGTCGATCGGCTCTGTAATCATATAATCCCCATAATTATTTTTCAGATCCCCCATTGTCTTTAACAGATCTGCATACAGATTCTCTTTTGGATTCTTTATTTCCAATATTTCCTGGATTTTTTGTATTTTCTCTGCCTTTGTCAATATTATACACCATCCTTGCACAATCGAATATATGTTTGTTTTATTCTATCATATTCCATTCAGATATACCACCACAAATTTATCCCATAAAAAACCTGCTACCATTTGCAGATATCTCTACAAACGATAACAGGTTTTCATTATCATCATCTT
>NZ_CABVDF010000367.1:0-1679 GCF_902497045.1 uncultured Blautia sp.
CCATTGCTCGCAAGCGCATAAAATTACGAAAGAATAGAGGGATAGTTTTATGCGCTTGCGAGCAATGGCAAAGATAAATCTTGGTCTCGATGTAATCCGAAAAAGAGAGGATGGTTATCATGAGGTCCGAATGATCATGCAGACGATCAGGATGTATGATGTTCTGGATATCAGAAAAAAGCAGAATCCGGGAATATCTCTTTCTACAAATCTGCCATACGTGCCTTCTGATGAAAGAAATCTGGTCTATAAGGCTGCGAAACTGCTTATGGATGAGTTTGATATAAAAGAAGGACTTTCCATGAGGCTGTCTAAGTCCATACCGGTTGCAGCGGGAATGGCCGGAGGAAGCTCAGATGCGGCAGCTGCTTTTGTGGGAGTGAACCGCCTGTTCCGCCTTGGTCTCAGCCAGGAAGAACTTATGGAGAGAGCTGTCCGGATTGGGGCAGATGTTCCCTATTGCATTATGAGGGGAACGGCACTGGCTGAGGGAATAGGAGAGAAGCTGACGCCGCTTTCCGCTATGCCGGAGGGATATGTACTGATCGGAAAACCGGGTATTAATGTTTCTACAAAAACCGCCTATGAAAATCTTAAGCTGGATGCTGTGGAAAAACGCCCGGATATCGACGGGATGATCCAGGATATACAGAATAAGGATCTTTATTCCATGACAGAAAAGATGGTCAATGTATTCGAGCCGGGACTTATGGAAAAATATCCGGTGATTGGGGAAATCAGAGACTTTATGGAAGAGAGAGGTGCGCTCAAAGCAATGATGAGCGGAAGTGGTCCTACAGTATTCGGAATTTTTGACAGCAAAGAGAAGATGAATGCAGCAGTTGCGGCTCTTAGAAAAACCGGTCTTGCAAAAACTGTTTTTGCTGCTGGGATATATAATCGGTCTGAGCAGCAGTAATGACGGGAATGCAAAACAGATAAAAGGTAGGAGGAGACACTGGAGATGAACGATTTTTCTGTTGACATGAATGAATATCTGCCTCTTAGAGATGTGGTGTTTAATACTCTTCGAAAAGCTATTTTAAAAGGGGAGCTGAAGCCGGGAGAAAGGCTGATGGAGATCGCTTTGGCAGAACGGCTGGGGGTCAGCCGTACTCCTGTCCGGGAGGCAATGCGTAAACTGGAGCTGGAAGGACTTGTAGTAATGATCCCCAGGAGGGGCGCTCAGGTTGCCAATATTACAGAAAAAGATCTGAATGATGTTCTGGAGGTGAGGATCGCCCTGGAGAATCTTTCCATAGAAAATGCATGTGCCAGAATGACGGAGGAACAGCTGGAGCAGCTTTGGGAGGCTGCTAAGATTTTTGAAAGAACAATGGCAGACGGAAATCTGGTAAAACTTGCGGAAGCAGATGTGGCTTTTCATGAGGTGATTTATCAGTCTTCGGATAACCGGCGTCTGAATCAGGTACTGAATAATCTGAGAGAGCAGATTTATCGGTACAGAGTGGAGTATTTAAAAGATGAGGAAACACGAAACCTTCTGGTAAAAGAGCATGAAGAGCTGTATGAGGCGATAAAGGCCAGGGACGTGAAAACAGCTCAGGAGATTTCTTTCCGTCATATTGAAAATCAGAGAGAAGCAATTGTATGCTCTATCAGAGAAGAAACTGCACAGAGAGAAAAAGAAAAAAAGAATAAATAAAAATTATAAAAAG
>NZ_CABVDF010000368.1:0-1667 GCF_902497045.1 uncultured Blautia sp.
AATCAATCAGGCAGATGAAGATAAAGTAGAGGAACTTCTGGATGATGCAAAAATGGATATTCAGGACTTACCAGATCCAACCATAGGTAAGCTGGAATTACGTGATTATGGATATACAGCAGAAGACATGGTGCCGCTTAGAAAAGAAGCAGCTTTGGATTATCACAGAATGGGCTCTAAGATTTATTGCCTGGGAAGCGATGGCGACAAGGGAGAGTATGCAAGTAAAGAAATGATACAGGCGCATGAAGGTCTGTTTGGTATGGAATTACAGATGTGGGAACGGATAAGGGATCAGGATCTGGATTATGCCGATGAAGATGTGGGAGCATTTCAGGAGCCTATGAGTGTCATTGACCAGGAAGAAGCATTGAAATTATACGATGCCGGAGCAGATATCTATCTGATTATTAATTTTTCATCACCGGTCTATGTCACGGAACGCAAGGAAATCGAACGAGGACCGGAGCATTATCAGATGTCCATGGCAGAACGGGAGCGTTTTCGTAACCTGGAATGGGAAATGCAGAAATATCCACAGATTCAGTCTTTGAAAGAGGCAAACTTGTTGTTAGGAACAAGGCGAACCTTTGGTATTTATCAGATCAAGGATGATTCACCGGGCGAAAACTATACATTTATGAATATGAGTTTTATTGAAAGTCATGGTATGCAGATAAAAAAAGAAGATTATAAGCTGGTCTATGTTGGCGAATTACTCGGAAATATGTCACTGGATGATATTTTTGAAAGATTCAACATTGACAGACCGAAAGACTTTCGAGGACATTCACTGTCTGTCAGTGATATCGTAGTTCTGAATGACGGAGAAAAAGTGACCGCTCATTTTGTAGACAGTATCAGTTTTGAACAGCTGGATTCTTTTCTGAATCTGGAAGAACAGGTTCTTGACGAATTGGCATATGAGGTAGGAGAACGTTATTTTGCTATTCAGAGGACAGAAGAAGGATACGATTATTCCTTTTACGATGAAGATTTCCGTCTGATGGATGGTGGCGTCTATGAAAATGATGAAATTTCTATTGAAGAAGTGGCAGAGGAACTTCTGGAAGACGAAGGCTGGACTGGGGAATGCATTCGTGGGGATTATGATCAGTTGATGGAAAAAGTGAAAGAAATGGATGAGGTTGTCATGGCAGAGATTCAGAAAAGCCAGGGCGAATATAAGCCACTGGCAAAGGTAGAAGAACTGGAAGAGGCGAATTACAACATGATTGATAATGTACTTAACAATATGCCACTGAAGAAAGAACCTTATCTGGAATACTTTGCCACAGAATGTGATGAGTTCCATGATATGGGAGCTTATGAAAAAAGTACCGATGTTAATCAGATAGCTGCAGTCTATGAAAAATATAGGGAGAATCCAGAAACAGCTTATCTCGGATGCTCAATGGGAATTATCTATCGTGATCCGGAAGACAGTTACTATGATGAAGCCGAATTTGCAATCGTAAAAGGCAATACCGTATTTGGGAATCTGGTGGATGATGTTCGGTTTTATGGGGAGCTTGCACTGGTACGGGAAGGAATTGAGAAAATTCATGAAGCATTGCCGGACTACAAGTATGTACCGATGAGGGATGTTCGAGAAGCAATGTATCCAGAGAAGATGACCACAGAACAGCTGGCAGAGGCATTGGATG
>NZ_CABVDF010000369.1:0-1632 GCF_902497045.1 uncultured Blautia sp.
ACTATAAGGCCAGTTATTTTTATGACAGCATCCATTCACATTTTTTTAATCTGAATGCCCTGCCTTATTTTATTGTAACTTCCCGGTATGCAGTTTCATTTTCCTCAGATTATCAGTATGGTATTTTTTACAGTGATCCGGAGATTGTATCCCAGTTCTGGAACATATTTAACAGTTTCCAGAATAAATGTATTCCGCTTTTTCAGGTCTTCCACCTGACTCCAGCTAATGCACATATGCTGCAGAATATTTCTCTGCCTTCTTCCTCCAGCTATCTTTTGCTGCCGGAAGCATGCTTTACTCCGTTTATTTCTGATGAAATCCTGGCACATGCTCTTTCTCCTGAGATTTCTGATCGTAATAAACTGCTAAATTTCTTCAGTACATTTTTTAAATATACCTTGAATAATCTCGAAAATATGCATGTATATTTTACAAAAAAAGGAATCCGCCGCTTTGCAGAAACAGGGCTTTTAAGAGAAATTCCTTCTGACTTTTATCGTCCGTTCCTTCCTTCCGAACGGCTGGACATGCTTCAAAAGCTCCTTTACACCTGCAGTCAGGAAAACTACCGTATGCTGAAGCAGCCCTTGGAACAGCTTCCAGTTAATCTGCATCTTTGTGTCAATGAAACCATGGGCTATTTCTCCTTTAACAATACAGAAGATCAGACTACCTATCTTATTTTTAATGAAACAGGGCTTTTGTCTGTTTTTCTTGATTATCTGGAATCACTCCAGGATTCTTCTTTTTATACATCAGAAGAAACCTGTAACTTTATTAAACATGAAATTGATAATCTGCAGTATCAGCAGCTGTGCAGTAAAAGAAAAAGTATTGCTGCACCACACCAAAAAGGAGTATCCGTATGAGTATCATGAACACATTTACCGGTCTTCAGTTTAATCCATTAACAATGACTGTCCAGGACGTTTCCCTGGAAGACATCGCGCATGCCCTAAGCTTTTTATGCCGGGGCGGCGGTCAGACGCTGTTTTTCTATTCTGTGGCCCAGCACTCACTGAACTGTGCCAGAGAAGCCTATGCCCGGGGATGGTCTGAACGGATGATCCTTGCCTGCCTTCTCCATGATGCAAGCGAGGCTTATATTTCAGATATCATCCGTCCGGTAAAAGTACATCTGACTAATTATCTGGAAATTGAAGAAGGGATCATGAATGTCATCTGGAAAAAATTCAATCTGGAGGATCTGTCTGCTGAGGAACATTCCATGTGGAGGCAGATTGACAACGATATTCTTTCTGCAGAGCTTCCGGTTCTTTTTCCTGGCGAAAAAAAACACAGATCTGCGGCGCTTCACTCTTCCCCGGATCTCATTGAGCATCCTTTTCGTGATATAGAAACACGATTTCTTAAAGCTGCTCATACTCTCGGCATTTCATAATTTCAGTCCATCTGTGCTTATATAAAAAGAGCTGTGCAGAAAGTCTTTCCTGTCCAGCTCTTTTTACTATGTATTCAATTGTCCGATGTTTTTATTTTATCTTTACGATATAAGTACCGGAATTAAGATCCCTGAATACAGTTTCTCCCAAACCGGAAAGAAGATCGTTATTCAGGTTCTCTCCATATTTTTCTCTTTCACAGGCTCCTGTAAAAGAGAAAAATATG
>NZ_CABVDF010000370.1:0-1615 GCF_902497045.1 uncultured Blautia sp.
AAATTATAAATTTAGAAGATGAAGAGGCAAAGGAAGATTTTGCAGACCAGATAGGAATTTCACTTAAAATTGCAAAGAGAGGAATACCAAAAAGTAAGGTTAGTTAATGACGATCATTCAGTAAGAATTGAATGGTCGTTTTTTTATTTAATAAAGCGGACAGATTTGTCCGGTTGCTAATTTAAAAAGTACATAGGTGTCCTGATGAGTTTTTTTGAAACTGATAAGATAGGAACATCAAGAGAAAGGAGGCAATACAACTTGAGCCGAGAAGAATATCTGGAATTTATCACACATCAGCCCTATGACGCAATGGGAGATTTTAGTTTCCTTTTGGATGAACAGTCTGATAAAG
The DNA here is from genome assembly GCF_902497045.1 of uncultured Blautia sp. Lineage (NCBI taxonomy): Bacteria > Bacillati > Bacillota > Clostridia > Lachnospirales > Lachnospiraceae > Blautia > uncultured Blautia sp. The sequence goes on from NZ_CABVDF010000370.1 coordinate 356, forward strand.
CTGAAAACACTACAGTAGAAAATGAAAACATGAACGCTGATTAATCTGCGTACAGGGAGTATTCCTGTATGATTGATTGATACATAAAGCAGCAAGGAGAGGCTTCGCAAGTCGCTCGGTATAAAAAAAACCGGGCAGATCGGAGTCTTTTTTTGCTGCTTTTTTTGTCTGCTGACAGCCCGGAGCCGAAAGGCAGAAAGGCGGTTGTCATGCTGACACTTAGAAAACTGAAAGAAATGGTGGAATCTCCAAAGAAAGGCGAAAAGAAACCGAGTTGTAAAAGTTTACGGGAGGGGAAATGCCCAGTTGTTGCTCAGAAGATTATTAAGAACGAGGTAGGCATAGTCACTATCACTGTTTACAAGAACGGATATGTGGTTTATCAGGTACAGAACCGGGTAACGGTATTTCCTATCGAAGATATTTCAGGTTATCGCTATTCTTCTGTGGCTGGAAATGGATATGGATGTGATCTGACGGAATCTTACTTTGAAGAGGCTGAATGGTATCTGCGTTTTGTTCTTCGAGGAGAAGATCGTCTGAGCATCAATCTGGATAGCTGTAATCAGAAACGTTGTATTTCCTTATCTTCTGCTATGGAAGAAATGCAGCTTGGAGAGAGTGTAGCACCGGACATGGAGGAAATGATTGTTCAGCAGATGATGACAGAAAACATGATGGACATGCTGACGGATAAGCAGAAGGAACTTATTTATGCCCTTTATTTTGAGAAACAGACTTATCAGGAATATGCCGATATTCATGGAATCAGTTCAGCAGCAGTCAACAACATGAGAAATAAGGCAGTTACCAAGCTGAGAGCGAGTTTAGAAGAACTCTCAGAAAGTAATGAGAAAAAGAAACTGAGAAAAAAATAAAAAAGTTTGCAACAGGGGGTTGGTAAACGCCCCCTGCCGAGCTTTATAGGTGAAGGGTTAATTCTTCAGAAAGAAAAAGCCCTGACTTGTACCTTGACAATTTCATACCAGCAGCAAGAGGATACCCGGAATTTTTCAGCTACGCATTCTTGCGGCGGAATCCGGTGAAAACGTGAGGGGATACAGATGGGAGGCACCCTTTGCAGGAAAGATTACGAATTACCTCTTGCGGCTTAAATGCTTGATCCTTATTAAAACTGTTATTTCCATTTTTTATGGAGATGACAGCAGATACCATGTGGCGGTGCTTCGCTTAGTGCAGGTGCTGCCATATGCATGTGCTGTTATCTTTTCAGAAATGTACAGGTATCAGTAACAAAAA
>NZ_CABVDF010000371.1:0-1598 GCF_902497045.1 uncultured Blautia sp.
TTAATAAGGAGGGCAAGTCCATTGGACAATGAACAGTAATAAGAGCCAGCAGAAAAAATAATCTGATGGCTCTTTTTGTTGCCTTTCTTTGACCGGCACGAAAAAAGACAGACCTTTTATCGGTCTGTCCTTTTCACATTTATCTGTTCAATATTTTCATACAATAATCATATACCCGAAGAGAGGTCGCATCTGAATAATGCACACCATCGTAAAGTCCCTCATGACCTTCTCTGCTGATCCATCCATATCTCTGAAGGAAAGAGCAGGTATCAATATAAGTATATGTTCTTTTGGATCCGCTGCACAAAGTGGATTTCAGTGTATTATTTATATTCTTAACCTGATTTTCCGTTCTGCTGGTCCATCCTAAATAGCTGCGGATCATTGCGCTGTTTACCGGATTCACTGACATGTAATACATATCACAGTTTTTATTATATTTTTTTAAGTTTCTGGCAACTGCCTGCATATATTTGGTATATCCGCTGTAATCACGCAGATCGTTCGCTCCCAGATTGATCACAACAGCAATTCTGCTGTTCTTTGACTGTTTGCATACATTAGTTCTTAAAGTATTGTAACCTGTCTTTTTAAACCAGTCCAAGCCTTCTCCAATCTTGTAAATAAATTTCACATTTGCCGGAGCCGAGCTGCCAAGGGCACGGGCCATTCCCATTGTACGGGAATCCCCTACAAAGTATACCACATCATGATTTTCCGGTTTACGTACACCAGCAGGCGCTTTATCCATATGTTTTCCAAAAACTACCATATAGTAATTCCCGGATTTGGATGGAATTCTGTCTCCGGCAAGATATTCCGGTTTAGAAGTCTGGCCTTTTCTTCTTGACCACCCCAGACACATATTTCCGCTTCCCAGATTTACGGACGGAAAAGTAGGATTCTTTCCGGATCCGGTAGGAACCACCTTCCAGAGCTTTCCGTTATACGCTCTCAGATTCACCCCTGTGATTTTCTGTGTGATCGGATAAAATCTCATATTTCCGGTAACCTTTACCTTGGTGCCGGCTTTTTTATAAGTTTTTCCTCTTACAGTAGTGGCCCATCCCAGTCCTTTATTGGAGGTTCCATGGGGCACAGAAGGAAGAGTAATATATTGCCCTTTTATTGCCTGCTCTCTCATGCTGACATATTCTTTTTTCCCATTTTCTGTATAAAAGCATACATTATAAAGCTTATAACGATAAAGACAGAACTTCGTATTCTTAGTTATCCGATAATTCGCACCCGGATTATATTTATAGGTCTTATTTCCATTTTTCAGAACCCAATAGCATCTGTAGCCTGACTGCGAATATTTAGGAAGCTTGATCCAGTCTCCTGCCTCTACCGTCCTGGCCCAGTTGCGATAAGTCTGTGTAGATACCACTCCCTGGGCATTTGCAAACACTACCCTGCATTTGGATGCCGCAGATACCTCTCTGCTCCCTCCCCAAATCAAAAATGCGGATAAGATCAGCAGAAAAAATGTACCTTTCCATTTACCTGAAATTCGTTTCATTATACAGCTCCTTATTTTCTTTTATAAAAAACCTAGCTTAACACGTATATCTGAAACTACTATATCAGTTTTT
>NZ_CABVDF010000372.1:0-1574 GCF_902497045.1 uncultured Blautia sp.
TACTTCATTCACAGCAGCTATTGTGTTACAGAAGAAGGAGGAGAAACATGGAAAGACATGCATTTGCAATGAAAATAAAAGAAGGCCGGATGAATACCTACAGAAAAAAACTGGGAGAAATCTGGAAAGAACTGACAGATTTTCTGGACAGAAACGGAATCAGAAATTTCAGCATCTGGAATGCAGAGGAGCTGATCTTTGGATATTACGAAAACGAAGATGGAATGAAACTGGACCAGAAGGAGGAAGCGGTCAGATCTGCACTTATAGAAAAAATGCAGGATACATTTCAGTGGATTTCCGTGCCAGGCCAGGATATGCGCCTGATGTATCATGACTTTGGAATTGTAAGAGAATGCAAGGAACTGATCCGGCACAGAGTATTTATGACAAAACTGAAAGACGGCTGTGAAGAAGAGTATAAAATCCGCCATGACGGACTGATTGCAAAAAGGGGAGATACTGTAAATCCGGGGCCGGACAGTAATTTCAGTATCTGGAGTGCAGGCGGCTATATTTTTGGCTACAATGAGATTGACACGACTATGGAAGTTCAGGAGACTGCCGAAGCCAGAAAGGAGACCATTGCCTGGGAGACACATCAGTTGGAGATCATGGACTGGATCACCAATGATGTGGACTGGATGACAGGAGAGGTTCATGCAGACGTTAAACGTCTGGCATGGCACAGGTGATTCTTCCCCAGTCGATTACCACCTGTAAAATAGAGAGTAAATAATAACAAAAAACCTTCGGAGTCTGCGCCGAAGGTTTTTTGTGTACAGGAATATAAATAATGACCGGATCACCGTACATAATCCTTAAGATATTTCTGAGTGATATTGTCGATCAGGTGAAAGGTAAGACGAGCCATAGAGTCCGGAGATTCATGCTCGGCTCTGGACAGCCATGTTTTGATCATACCGACACAGCCGCTGAGACAAAAAGAGTAGGCATATGAAACCTCGTTGTCTGACAGGGAAAAGCTGTTCTGATCGAGAAATTTACTGGCAATCAGTGTCTCGATTCTTGCGACAAAATCCATGTCGCCATTTGGTCCCAGAAGGGCCAGAGCAAGATCACGGTTGCTGTCCATGATGGAGAAAAAACGAGCCAGGAAGGGAATGATCTTTTTTCGTTCAGTGCAGTGAACAGGACAGCCTTCCAGTGCTTCCCGAATTTCCAGCATGGCTTCTTCTTCAATTTTTTCCAGCATCTGATAGATATCGGTGTAATGAAGATAAAAAGTGGAACGGTTAATATCCACTTCATCGACAAGTTCCTTTACGGTAATTTCCTTTATACTTTTTTTCTGCATCAGGCGGGCAAGACCCTGTCTCAACTGAGCTTTTGTTTTTCTGACTCTTCGGTCAACTTTTTCAGCCATGAAAAAACCTCCAATCTTTTTGCAAAAAAAGGCATTGATTTGGTAGAAATATTGAATTTTATGTTTAGTAGACAAAATACAAAAAATATGTCGATTAGTAAATATTCAGCTCTTTTTTTGTCGCTTGTATTTTCCTTCAGTTTTAGTATAATACGCCTTGTAAAGAAAAGCAACATGTTGTTTATTA
>NZ_CABVDF010000373.1:0-1524 GCF_902497045.1 uncultured Blautia sp.
TCTGATTTATTATCAACAAGCAAATATAAGGCAGGGTTGTATTTTTTTGTCGGTTATTGTATGATAGGGAAAGACACGGTGGTGTAAAAAATAAGAGGAGGAAAAAATATGCCAGGCGGCAATAAGCGGATTAATATTTTCCTGCTTTTGCTTACTGTCCTGCTCTGTTTTGGATGCGGCTATCTGTTTCGGCAGACAACAGCAGTTCCTTCAAAACTTAAGGATGAAACCATTGAACTTTTTACGGCAGATGATACGGGAGAGCTTTTGTCTCACAAAAGCGAAGCTCCGGAAGAAGAAAAGGCCTCTGCTCAGGTATCTCCTTTGCCTTCTGCAGCGCCTACAGCAACTCCGGTTTTGATCAAGGCATCTCCGGAAGCCAGCAGCGGTATCTGGACGTCAAGTGGAAGCAGTTGGATGTTTATGGTCAATGGTGCACCCTACACAGGATGGCTTACGGATACAGACGGAAAAAAATATTTTTTTGATTCGAATGGAATCATGCAGACCGGATGGGTAGAAGACAACGGAAAGCGTTATTTCATGGACCTGGATGGGATCATGCAGACTGGTATCATTACTACAGGCGGAAAAAGTTATGAACTCTTATCAGACGGATCATTAAAAGGCTATCAGCCGGAAAAGGAACAGAAAAAAGAAGTACAAAAAGATACAAAAGCTTCAAAACAGACAAAAACATCAAAAGAAAAGCCTGTAAAAAAGGAAAAGAAATATGTTGCACTGACTTTTGATGACGGACCGAGTTCTTTTACAGACAGACTGCTGGATTGTCTGGAAAAAAATAAGGCAAAAGCTACCTTTTTTATGGTGGGAAAAGAGATTGAATATTTTTCTGATGAAGTAAAACGAATGAAAAAGTTAGGCTGTGAACTGGGAAATCATACATATTCTCATGCAGATCTTACCGGATTGTCACCAGAGGATATATCTTCGGAAATTGGTGCGGTTGACAATCTCCTTATGGAACTTACAGGACAGGGAGCGTCAGTTGTACGTCCTCCATATGGTTCTGTCAATTCAACTGTAAAATCTGTTGTTGGAACACCTATGATCCTGTGGTCTATAGATACTCTGGACTGGAAAAGCCAGGATCCTCAGGAAATTGCAGAAATTGTACGTTCTCAGACTGAGGATGGATCGATCATCCTGCTGCATGATATTTTCAGTACATCTGTAGATGCCGCAGAAATTTTCATTCCGGAAATGATCAAAGAAGGCTACCAGTTTGTAACAGTTCATGAACTTGCAAAGATAAATGGAATCGAATTGCAGACAGGGACAACCTACAGTGATCTGAAAAAACAGTCCTGAAAATTCATGTGAGGCGCAGAGTTCTCTGTGCCTCAGTTTTTATGAAAACGGAAAAATGAAATTTGAACAGCAGAGGGAAAATTTCTGCAATTGTGCACAGAAAAGAAAAATCTTTACTTTTATAAATTAATGTGATATTATATATCTCAACGAAATATGTTTATGCACCTGTAGCTCAGTGGATAGAGCAGT
>NZ_CABVDF010000374.1:0-1517 GCF_902497045.1 uncultured Blautia sp.
ACAGGACAAAATCAACCAAAAAATAGTGAATAAATAATTTTTTAACAAAGTGGTCACAGATATTTTTATAACATTTTTTCCAGAAATGAAAAATCCTCAGGAAGAGGCGCTTCTATAAAGATTTCTTTGTTTTTAAAGGGATGGAAAAAGCTGACATGCCATGCATGAAGTGCCGCTCTGCAAAAGCACGGGGCATCATATGAAAAGGCATCTCCATAAAGCGTATCTCCCATCAGCGGATGACCAATAGTCTTCATATGGATGCGTATCTGGTGTGTCCGTCCGGTTTCCAGAAAAAGAGAGACCAGGGACCATTTAGAAGTACTGCGGAGCACCTGAAAGTGAGTAACGGCAGGACGGGTGTCAGGAGTTAATTTATCCTGCTGAGAAAAACATTTCATTTTTCTGGGATCATCAGGATCTGGTCCTATGGGCAAGGAAATTGTGTGCCGGCTGTTTTTCGGAAAAGATCCGGATAGGACGGCCAGGTATTCCTTGCGATATTCGCCTGTATTCTGCTGTAACTGAAGCCTTGCGGCACAAGTTTTATTTTTGGCAAAAACAACGATGCCTGAGGTTTCACGATCCAGTCGTCCCATAGAACGTACAGTAACAGCTTCGCCTTTTTGACGCAGATACCAGTAAACCTGATTGGAGAGAGTGTCCCTGTAGTGTATGCCTGAAGGATGAGTGACAATGCCTGAAGGCTTGTCAACAGCAAGAAGATCCTGATCCTCGTACAAAATACGAATAGGAGAAAGCCCTGCAGAAGGAAGCTTCAGGTGAGAAGAACCCTGGGAAGGCTCTTCAAGGCATACAGAAAGAATATCTCCGGCAGATACGGATTTGGTTACACGGCATTGGACACCATTACAGAGGATACCTTCGGGGCGGAATTTTGCACGGGAAATCTGTTTTTTTGTAAGTCCGGCCTGAAGTTGAAGGATTTTACCTGCGGTTGCCGGAAGATACTGTTTTTCTACTGTTAATTTCAGAATATGTTCCATGTGAGCCCTCCGAGATTTGTATTGAACCAGAACAAAAAAATCCGAAACCACTGTTTCAGTGATTCCGGATTCCTTCTTAAACAGGGGATGAGAGAATCGAACTCCCACCAAAGGTTTTGGAGACCCCTATCATACCATTTGACCAATCCCCTTTATTTGTACCGAACAAATAACATTATACATGAATAAATATTATTTGTCAAGCGGAGATGGAGGGATTTGAACCCTCGCACCGGTTGCCCGGCCTACCGCATTTCGAGTGCGGACCCTTCAGCCACTTGGGTACATCTCCAAGACTATTTTATGACCAGTTACCATTATATCGGCTGAAAGGAGGAAAGTCAAATTTTTTTTGGTATATGTTTCTTGACGAAGGAGTAAAGCTATAATATGATAAGAAGAAAACCAGAGCGTGAAGAGATTTCAGGTTGCTGCAGATGGTGCAGACAGCAACGCGGGCGTTTGACAGTTGAATAAAATAAAAAAGTCTTGTAGGCCGCGGAAAGCCTA
>NZ_CABVDF010000375.1:0-1512 GCF_902497045.1 uncultured Blautia sp.
GGAGATTCGTATTTTAAGATTTAGAGCCTAAAAATCGGTATTAACCGATAGCCCCTTTCTTTTAACCTGGAAATGCATCCAGTCAGATTTCAGATAGAAGATCAGAAATACAACAGAACTTAAAGTCCAGGTAAGAGGATATGCCCAGAAGACTACCTGGATAGATGGAATCAGCTTTACGGCAATGGTAATGTAAGATACACGGATGATACACCAGCAGATCATCATCACAAACATAGGGATAATGGATTTTCCGGCTCCCCGGAGAAGTCCTGCCAGACAGTGGGAAAATGCCAGCAGGAAATAAAATAAGGTGACGGTTCGTGCCTGACGTACTCCAAATGCCACAACATCCGGATCGCTGTTAAAAGCAGAAATAAGTACCGGAGAGGCAAAATAAATAAGTACCCCGATGCATTCCGCCATGATAAGGCTGCATCCAATGCCAAAGCGTGCTCCTTTTTTTGCCCGATCGTATTTTCCGGCGCCCAGGTTCTGACTGATAAAGGTGGTCAGAGCCATGGAGAAGCAGGTGATAGGAAGGAAGCCGAAGCCTTCAACCTTGGAGTATGCGCCGCATCCGGCTACAGCCAGATTTCCAAAGCTGTTGATATTGGACTGCACGACTACATTGGCCAGTGAGATGATGGAATTCTGGAGTCCTGCAGGAAGTCCGTTGCTGATGATCTGACGGAGCATAAAAGGATCCAGACGGATTTTTCTGATATGTACCCGGTACTCTTCAGGGCTTTTTCTGGCAAGGCGGTTAAGGCAGAGAAATGCGCTGATAAACTGGGAGATGATCGTAGCGGCAGCTGCAGCGCCTACTCCCATGTGGAATACGCCTACAAACAGAAGATCCAGACTGATATTGACCAGAGAGGAAAATATCAGATAATACAACGGATGTCTGCTGTCTCCGACAGACTGCATGATTCCTACAAAGTTATTGTAAAGAACAAAGGCCACGGAACCAAGAAAGTAAATCCGGAAGTAGCAGATGGAGTTTGGAAGTACGTCTGCGGGTGTCTTCATCAGAACCAGGATTTTGGGAACCAGAAGAAGTCCGAGGATGGTCAGCAGAACTCCGGATATCAGTCCAAATCCAACGGTGGTATGTATGGCTTTTTGAAGATTGTCTGTTTGTCTTGCACCGTAATAGCGGGCGATCACTACACCGGCTCCGATAGCAATTCCATTAAAAAAGCCTACCAGAAGAAAAATAATGCTTCCGGAAGAGCTTACGGCGGCCAGTGCATTGCTTCCAAGAAAATTTCCGACGATCAGGGAGTCAGCGGTATTATAAAACTGCTGAAAAAGATTGCCGAGAAAAATAGGGACGGCAAAAGCCATCATTTTTCTCCAGATAGGACCTTCAGTTAAAAGTGTTTTTGAAGAAGTGCTGTTCATGATTCAAACCTCGATGTTCATAAATTGTTAATATTATGCTACCATATTTGAAATATTCAGTCAATGGGACAGAGCGTGAGAATTAAAAAAAATGCTTGACAT
>NZ_CABVDF010000376.1:0-1503 GCF_902497045.1 uncultured Blautia sp.
GACTCCTTGTTCGGAAGATTGAAAAAAAGATTTTTCTGTGGTAGGATTTTAAGAGGAAATTTGTCGAAATATAAATTAGAGTATGAAAGGGGAGCATATATGAAGAAAAGGATGAAATGGCTCGTTGTCGCAGCAATTACAGTGGGAATGCTTCTGTGGGGAGAGGAAAGCATTCCGATGGAAACAACGGAGATTTATGCGGCAGCAGACCCTGAGGAAATGCCCTCATACACAGGAGAACCATATACGGTGGTGAATGATAACATTCCAGAGTTTGCAGAGGAGGACTTTAAGAAAGAATCTTTTGAAATCTATAGTGAACTTGACGAACTGGGAAGATGCGGAGCGGCATATGCAAATATCGGACCAGATCTGATGCCTCAAAAGGAAAGAGGGAAAATAGGCCAGGTTCGTCCATCTGGATGGCAGACAGTGAAATATGATTGTGTAGATGGAAAATATCTTTATAACAGATGTCATCTTATTGGCTATCAGCTTACGGCGGAAAATGCGAATAAGAAGAATCTTATAACTGGGACAAGATATATGAATGTAGAGGGGATGCTTCCTTTTGAAAATATGACAGCAGACTATATCCATGAAACCGGAAATCATGTGCTTTACAGGGCAACGCCTTTGTATCGGAATGATGATCTGGTTGCTTCAGGAGTACAGATGGAAGCAAGATCTGTAGAAGATGACGGAGAGGGGATATCTTTTAATGTTTATTGTTATAACGTGCAGCCGGGGATAACGATTGATTACAGTACAGGCGACAGCTGGGAGGAATCAGAACCGGAAACAGAAAAAGAATCCGTACTGTCAGAATTTTCAGATGGAGAAATGCAGGAACAGCAGGAAGTGCAGGGGTATTGTCAGGAAACATATATCATTAACACGAATTCTCGGGTTTTTCATCAATCGAAATGCTCAAGTGTTAAGATGATGAAAGAAAAAAATAAAATGGAGTATACAGGAACCAGAGAAGAACTTCTTGACCAGGGGTACTCCCCGTGTAAAAAATGCAATCCCTAGAAAAATCCTTCTCTAAGATGGAAATCATAAGAAAATCTGGTGAAAGTTTAGAAAAATTTTATTTGAAAAAAATCGAGTTTTCTGGTATAGTATGCTTTGGTTGCAGTAAACGGTTTCTTTAAGAAAGAGAGAAAAAGTTTTGAGAAAAAAATCACATATATTACTGGCAAGATATCTGGCTGATCAGATGAAAGCTTCTGAAAGCCTGCAGTCACATAGAAAAGCATTTTGCCTTGGGAGCATCCTTCCGGATATCAGACCTTCTTTTGTAACAAAGAGACATGAGTTTTTTGGAACCTTTGATGAAGTACAGGAAAAACTGGAGGCTCTTGTGGAATATGGAACTGAGCAGTATAAGGAGAGAGTGTTCTGGCGCAGACTGGGAGAAATTTTTCATTATATTGCAGATTATTTTACATTCCCTCATAATAAGACATTTACAGGTTCTTTAGTGCAGCATAACAGTTA